>JACZJU010000075.1 GCA_014860395.1 Burkholderiales bacterium
GAGCCGGAGGACGCCTTCGGCGAATACGATGCCGAGCTGGTGCGCATGGCCGAGCGCGCGCAGTTTCCGCCGGAACTGGAAGTCGGCATGCAGTTCGAGCAGGAAGGCGGCGTCGACGACGAACTGCTGATCTTTACCGTCACGGATGTCGCCGACGACCAGGTGGTGCTCGACGGCAACCATCCGCTCGCCGGCGTGGCGCTGCATTTTTCCTGTACCGTCGTGGCGGTGCGCGCTGCGACTGCCGGGGAGATCGAGCGCGGCTATGCTGACGACGACGCTGCAGGACCGTTGATTAGCGTAGTGCAATAAGCAGCTATTGCGCGCTCCGCGCACCAACCGTGTTTTTGGCGCGGATGAAAAGCGTATCCGCACCAAAAACACGGTTATGGATAGAGGCAGGCGCGGCGGGACTAACTGAGTCGCCGGCATCCGGCCGTAGTTTCAGCCTATCGTCTTGTTGAGCAGCATGCGCGCTTCCTCGATGACTTCGTCCGCGCCGATGCCTATCGGCCCCTTGCCCGCGCAAGCCAAAGCGTCGGCGGCGGCGCCGTGCAGCCACACCGCAGCGGCGGCTGCCGCGCGCGCATCGGCGCCTTGCGCGAGCAGCGAGGCGACCATACCGGTGAGCACGTCACCCATGCCGGCTGCGGCCATGCCGGGATTGCCGCTGGTGTTGATCAGCCAGGTTCCGTCCGGGTCGGCGATGATGCTGCCGTTGCCTTTTAGCACGGCGACGGCGCGGTAGCGCTGCGCCAGTTCGATCGCTGCCTTTACCCGGTCGGTCTGTACTTGCGCGGTGGTGCAGCCGAGCAGGCGCGCCGCTTCGGCGGGGTGCGGCGTGAGCACGCCGGCTGCGTCGCGTTTCACCAGCCGCGCCTGCAGGGTCTTGCTCGCCGCGATCAGATTGAGCGCGTCGGCATCGAGCACCAGCGGAACGTTCGCATCCAAGACTTCGCGCAGCAGCTGCTCCGCCGACTTGACCGTGCCCATGCCGGGGCCGACGGCAAACACCGTAATCATCCCCGCCTCGAGCAGTTCGCGCGGCGTGCGCAGCATCAGCTCGGGCTGGCTGTAATCGAGATAGGGCGGGTGGTCGGTGAGCAGGCCCAGCAACACCTTGCCCGCGCCGAGCTTCAGCGCGGCGCGTCCGGCGAGCACCGCCGCGCCCACCATGCCGTAGGCGCCGCCGAGCACGCCCACGCTGCCGGCGTTGCCCTTGTGGAAATTGCGCGGCCGCGGCGCCAGGGCCTGCCGCAACGACTGCGCCGATGTCGTGGCCCCCTTGCTTTTCAGCAGCGCGCCGACATCGAGCCCGAGATCGGCGACGCGGAGTCCGTCGCCGGGCGTGCCGCCGAGTTTGCCACAATGGTCAGGGCCATCCAGGGTAAGCAGGCCGGGCTTGAGCGCGATGAACGTGATGGTGTGCGTGGCGCGCAGCGCCGTTCCCATGACTGCGCCGGTGTCGGCGTTGATGCCACTGGCGATGTCCAGCGCGAGCTTGGACCCGGGCAGTCGGTTGATGCCGTTGATGAGTTCGGCGTAGCCGCCTTCGAGCGCCCGCGTCAGGCCGATGCCGAACAGGCCGTCCACCACCAGATCCGGCCGCAGCGCTGCCGGCGGCGCCGCATAGGTATTGCCGCCGCATTCGCGCCATTTCCTGAGCGCAGCCAGCGCGTCTTCGGACAGCTGATGCTCGTCCCCTGCGAACACCAGCTCGACGCGATAGAACCAGCGTTTCAGATGCGTCGCCACTTCGAACGCGTCGCCGCCGTTATTGCCGGGGCCGGCGAGCACGAGCACCGTCCTGCCGTTTTCGCCGAGCAGTTCGCGCGCATATTCGGCGGCGGCCAGTCCGGCCAGTTCCATCAGCGATGCGGCGCCGGGACGCGCCGCGGCAACGCGTTCCAAGGCGCGGATGTCCTCAGTGAGGTAGACGGGCTGGCCGCTGTCTTCGCGCTTCATGGCAAACGCATCAGCTCGTGCCCAGCATGCGCCGCGGCAGATAGGTGACGATCTCGGGGAAAATCCAGATGAACGCGACCGCGATCACCATCAGGCAAAAGAATGGCAGGGCGGCTTTGCCCACGGTGAAAATATCCTTGCCGGTCATGCCCTGCAGCACGTACAGGTTGAAACCCACGGGCGGCGTGATCTGTGACATTTCCACCACCATGACGATGAACACGCCGAACCACAGGAGGTCTATTTTTGCCGCCTCCACGGTGGGCAGGACGACCGCGGCCGTGAGCACCACCATGGAAATGCCGTCGAGGAAACAGCCCATCACCATGAACAGCAGCGTCAGCACCGCGATCAGCATGACGGGCGAGAGATCCTGTGCTGTGATCCAGGTGGCCATCGCCCGCGGAATGCCGGTGAAACCCATGGCAGTGGTGAGAAACGCGGCGCCGGTGAGAATGAAGGCAATCATGCAGGAGGTGCGCATCGCGCCCATGACGCTGCCGTAGAATGTCTCCCAGTTTAGCGAGCCCGACGCGAAGGACAGGATGAGTGAACCCACCACGCCCAGCACCGCGGCTTCAGTGGGTGTGGCGAAACCGGCGTAGATCGAACCGATCACCGCGGCAATCAGCAGCACCGTCGGAATGAGCAGGCGCGCGGCGTACAGTTTCTGCGCAAAACCCATGTGTATGTCGGATGGCGGGGTTTTTTCCGGATTGAGCAGGGCCCAGAGAATGATGTAGCCTGAGAACAGGCTCACGAGCAGGGCGCCGGGCAGCACGCCGGCGATGAACAGCCGCGCGATGGAAACGTCGGCGGCGACGCCATAGACGATCATGATGATCGACGGCGGAATCAGCAGCCCCAGGGTGCCGGCGCCGGCGAGCGAGCCGATGACCATGGGTTCGTGATAACCGCGCTTGAGCAGCTCGGGCACGGTCATCTTGCCGATGGTGGCGGCAGTGGCAGCCGAAGAACCTGAAATCGCCGCGAAAATGCCGCAGCCGATCACGTTGCAATGCATCAGTCTTCCCGGCAGCGCGGTGAGCCAAGGCGAAAGGCCGCGGAACATGTCCTCGGAAATACGGCTGCGGAACAGGATTTCGCCCATCCAGATGAACAGGGGCAGCGCGGTCAGCGCCCAGCTCGCGCTCGATCCCCATACCGTGGTCGCCATGAGCAGCCCCACCGGCGCCGAGGTGAACAGCTCCATCGCTGCCCAGCCCATGGCGAGCAGCACGATCGCGATCCATACGCCGCCGGCGAGCAGCAGCGCCAGCAGCGTAAGCAGGAACAGCGTAATGCCCAGGGTTCCCATGGCGCTAGCTGATTTCCGACATGGCGATTTTCTTCTCCTGTTCGGCCACCAGGTACGAAGGCGTGCCGCGCCTGAGCACGATGACGAGGTCATCGAGCAAGGCGAGCGTCATGATGGCGAGCCCC
The DNA here is from genome assembly GCA_014860395.1 of Burkholderiales bacterium. Taxonomy (GTDB): domain Bacteria; phylum Pseudomonadota; class Gammaproteobacteria; order Burkholderiales; family SG8-39; genus 2-12-FULL-64-23. The sequence goes on from JACZJU010000075.1 coordinate 3,409, forward strand.
AGCGCCATGCCGCTTTGCGGCACCCACAGCGGCACCGCCACCAATCCCTGGGATACGTCATTGATCTGGTAGGAGGTGATGACCATGTCGGCTGCATACCAGGCGAAAAAACCGATCAGGAATATGCTCGCGGCGAGGCATAGCGCTTCCAGCACGCGGCGCTTGCCGCCACCGAGCCGGTCGACGAGTATGGTCACGCGTATCTGTTCGTTGCGCCGATAGGTATGGGCCAGTCCCAGAAACGAGGAGGCGGCCATGCAGAAGCCGGCGAAATCGTCGAAAGAATACGCATCGAAGCCGAGCAGGCGGCCGCTGATCTGCGTCAGCGACAAGGCAGCAATAAGGATCAGAAAGATGCCGGCGAGTACGCCGGAGCCGGTGTAGAGCCGTTCGAGGAATGTTCTCATGCGCTCGCGCTATCGCGCCCGATGGTATCGCATTTGATCCGGCCAGCTTCCATCCGCGTCGCAGCGGAGGAACTGCGCCTGAACCGAAAAAGGGAAGCCTTGATTCGGGGGGCAGGCAAGGGGCCGGACGGGAAGGAGGCGTCCGCCCTTCCCCAGTCCAGCTCCTGCTCAACCCGTCCTAGTTAAGCTCGTTGAGTATCGCCTGCGCGTCTGGACCGGTCTTCTTCATCCATTGCTGCGCCATCGCCTTGCCGATGGCATTGAGCTCGCCAGCCAGTTTCGCATTGGGTTTTTGCACGATGATGCCGTGGCTCGCCATGGTCTTCTTGTAGCCCTCGTTGTTTTCCGCGCTTGCAGCCCAGCCTTGCTCTTCCGCCTTGGCGGCGACCGACATGACCTGTTTTTGCAGCGCCGGATCGAGCTTGGCGAACGCGGCCTTGTTCACGATCACCATGTTGAACGGCAGGAACGCTTCGGTGTCGGTGTAGTACTTTAGGTAGTCCCAGGCCTGGGTGTCCACGCCGGTGGCGCCGGAAGTGATCATCGCGTCGACCAGGCCGGTAAGGAAGGCCTGCGGGATTTCCGGCACCTGCACCGTGGTCGGAATCGCGCCGAGCCGCTTGGCGAATTCGGAGGTCACCGGGCTGTAGGTGCGGAACTTCACGCCGTTCAGGTCGGCCACGTCGTTGAACGGCTTTTTGGTGTAGATGCCCTGCGGCGGCCAGGGCACCACGAACAGCACTTTGACGCCTTGCGCGTCCAGGCGCTTCTCGATATAGGGGCGTGCGACGCGCAGCAGATTTTTAGCCGCGGGGTAATTCGGCGCGAGGAACGGGTTGGAGTCGAAGGCAAAGATCGGATTTTCGTTGGCCAATATCGAGACCAGGATCTGGCCGATGTTCACCTGGCCGGTCTGCACCGCGCGCTTGATTTCCGGGTGCTTGATCAGCGAAGCGTTGCTGTGCACCACGATCTCCAGCTTGCCGCCGCTGGCAGCCTTGATGTCATCGGCGAACTGCTTCACGTTCTTGGTGTGGAAGTTGCTGTCGGGATAGGGCGTAGGCATGTCCCACTTGGTTTGCGCCTGGGCGGTACCGAAGGCGAGGCCCGCGATGAGCGCGGCGAACAGTGATGGTTTCAATTTCATGCTTAATCTCCTCTGTTGAAATGCTGCAATCGAATTCGTCTTCAAGCCAGGTTTGCGATTTGCGCGACTTGGTTTGCCAGAGCCAGCGACGCGGTCAGCCCGGGCGATTCGATGCCGAACAAGTTGACCAAGCCCGCCACGCCATGTTCATCCGCACCCTGGATCAGGAAATCGCTTGCCGGCTGCCCGGGTCCACCCAGCTTGGGCCGAATGCCGGCATAGCCCGGCGCCAATTGTCCGTCTTTCAGCCCGGGCCAGTAATCGCGTATCGCCCGATAGAAGCCATCGGCGCGGCGCAGGTCCACATCGTAGTCTATTTCCGCGATCCATTCCACGTCCGGCCCGAAGCGCGCCTGCCCGGCCAGATCCAGGGTCAGGTGCACGCCCAGGCCTGCAGCCTCCGGCACGGGATAGATCAGGTGGGTAAAAGGCGAACGCGCTGCAAGGCTGTAGTAGTTGCCCTTGGCGTAATAGCAGGGCGGAACCTTATCCGGCGGAAATCCGCGCAAGGCGGCGGCGATGCGTTGCGCCATCAATCCGGCGCTGTTGACCACAGTGCGCGCGAAAATCCGCATCGCCTCGGCGCCGCCGACTTCCAGCATGATGCCGCCTGCCTCTACTGCGCCGCCTGTCACGGGACTTTGCAGCGCGAGCATGGCGCCGCGGTCCTCGGCCTCGCCCTGGTAGGCGAGCATCAGGCCGTGGCTGTCGATGATGCCCGTGGAAGGTGAAAGCAGCGCGGCCACGCAGCGCAGTTGCGGCTCCATCGCTTTCGCCTCGTCCATCGTCAGCAGACGCAGATCGTGCACGCCGTTGGCCGCCGCCTGCGCCAGGATTTTGTGCAGCGTCGCGGTCTGCGCCGCGCAGGTTGCCACGATCAGCTTGCCGCAGCGGCGGTGGGCGACGCCATGCTCCTCGCAGTAGCGATAAAGCAGCGACTTGCCTTCGACGCACAGCTCGGCCTTGGCCGAACCGGGGGGATAGTAGATGCCGGCGTGGATGACTTCGCTGTTGCGCGAACTGGTCTCGGTGCCGATCGAGCCCGCGGCCTCGAGCACGATGACTTCGCGCCCGGCCAAGGCAAGCGCCCTGGCGCAGGCGAGGCCCACTACCCCTGCGCCGATGACGACGCAATCTACCCGTTCCATGTCCTCATCGGTCCAAGAATCCGCCTTCGCGCTGATGCCGAATGGCGAGAATAATCGCGGCGTCGCGCTCCACGTCGTATTTGTACAGTGCCACATAACCCGTACGCCCGCGCGAAACGAGCAACTCCCGGTAGCCATGTTCCGCCGGCCGGCCGACGAGAGGATGATTTTTGAGAATTTTCAGACCACCTGTCAGCACATCTGCCGTGGCGCCGGCGGCAACGGGATCCGATTCCATCAAGAATTCCACCAGGCGTTCTATATCCTGCAATGCTGAAGGAGAAAAGGCTAGGCGCGTCAAGGCCGATGTCTGCTGCGCCCGGCGGATTCACCGTCTGGCGGATTTCTTGGAGCGCGAGTGGATGCGCCACGAGGGTCTCGATCCTCCGCGAGGGATCGTCCCCACGGGGGATATTGCCTTGCATGGTCAAGCATGCTTAGAGTTTGACCGCTTTGGGGCGTTTGGCGCGCTTGCCCTTGAGTTTTTCCTGCAGATAGCCGAACACTTCGTCGGCGTCATACACCAGTCCATATTGCGCGATCTCCTGGGCCGCCGCATGCGCCGCGCCCACGAAGGTCTTGCGCCGCTCGGCCAGCGCCGTCTGCGCGACGAGGGCTTCGACCATGAAAGCGTGCGGCGACTTGCCCGCGTCGGCGGCGGCGTCTGCAATGCGCTCTTTCAATTCGTCCGGCAGTTTGAGGGTAGTAGTGGACATGGCGCGTTCCCCTTGTTGAGTGTCACCAAGGTATCACCGACTATTGTGAGCGTCAAGTCGGGTGCCGCGCTGAGTTGACTCGGCAATTGAATCGCCGGACTTCCGCCTCGTCGGGCGCGGAAAATGCGCCAAAGCCGTTGTTCATTTCCATTGCATGTCCTTTTCCCTTCGCAGCTTGAAGCGTCATAAAGCGGCGAGCCGGCTGTTGCTCAAATCGGTGATGAGCATGGATCCCGGCGCATGGGTGATGCAGAAATCTGGCTTGGCCTCGGCGATTACCGCCTGCGGCGTCACGCCGCAAGCCCAGAACACGGGCAATTCATCCTGCGCGACCTCCACAGCGCCGCCCCAGTCCGGCCGCGCGAGGTCGCGGATGCCGATCAGCTCGGGTTTACCCAGATGCACCGGCGCGCCGTGTACGCCGGGAAAGCGCGATGTAATCTGGACTGCGCGGATCGCGTCGGCAGGGCTATACGGCCGCATCGATACCACCAGCGGCCCGTGAAAACGCCCGGCCGGTGCGGTCTGGATGTTGGTGCGGTACATGGGCACATTGACGCCCTGGTCCTGGTGCCGCAGGCGCAGTCCATCTTCCAGCAGCGCCCATTCGAACGAGAAGGAGCAGCCGATGACGAAGCTCACCAGATCGTCGCGCCACAGATGGCCGATGTCGGTCGGCTCCTCGACCATTTCGCCGTGCCTGAACACGCGGTAGCGCGGCACGTCGCTTCTGATGTCGATATCGGTGCCGAGCGCCGGAAGCGACGCATCGCCCGGCTCGGATACTCCCAGCAGCGGACAGGGTTTGGGGTTGGCCTGGCAGAAACGCAGGAAGTCGGATGCGAGCTCGGCGGGCAGAATGACGACGTTTCCCTGCACGCAGCCGGGCGCGAGGCCGGAGGTGTGGCCGGTGATTTCGCCGCTGCGTATGCGTTGTCTGATCGCCTGCGCTTCGCCGGCAATGCCTTCAGTGGGGATCATGGTGAACGGACATGATATGATTTTGCGCATCCTAACAGAAGCCTCTGCGCGCGTGTACCGCGCGCCACATCTAATCCCATGAATCAACAACGCTGGCAGTTCTGGATCGATCGCGGCGGCACCTTCACCGACATCGTGGCGCGCCGCCCGGACGGCGGCGTCGCCACGCACAAGCTGCTATCGGAAAACCCGGAGCATTACCGTGACGCCGCGCTCGCCGGCATCCGCCATCTGCTCGGCGTCGCTGCCGGCGCGCCCATCCCGGGCGAGACCATCGAGGCGGTGAAAATGGGCACCACCGTCGCGACCAATGCGCTGCTGGAGCGCAAGGGCGAACGCACGCTGCTCGCCATCACCCGCGGTTTTCGCGACGCGCTCAGGATCGCCTACCAGAATCGGCCGAAGATCTTTTCGCGCCACATCATCCTGCCCGAGCTGCTCTACAGCAAAGTAATTGAAATCGAAGAGCGCGTAGGCGCGCACGGCGAAATGCTGACCCCGCTCGATGTCGAGGGCACGCGGCGCGATCTGCAGGTGGCCTACGACGAAGGTTACCGCTCGATTGCGATCGTGTGCATGCACGGCTACCGCTATCAGGAGCACGAGAAGCAGGTGGCGGCGATGGCGCGCGCCATCGGCTACGGCCAGGTGTCGGTGTCGCACGAAGTGAGCCCGATGATGAAGCTGGTCAGCCGCGGCGACACCACCGTGGTCGACGCCTATCTTTCGCCGATACTGCGGCGCTATGTCGATCAGGTTGCCTCCGAGCTCGAAGGCGTGCGCCTGATGTTCATGCAATCCAACGGCGGCCTCACCGATGCGCGCCGCTTCCAGGGCAAGGACTCGATACTCTCCGGGCCGGCAGGCGGCATCGTCGGCGCCGTGCGCACTTCGCTTCTCGCCGGCTTCGACAAGATCATCGGCTTCGACATGGGCGGGACTTCGACCGACGTGTCGCATTACGCCGGCGAGTTCGAGCGCGCCTTCGAAACCCAGGTCGCTGGCGTGCGCATGCGCGCGCCGATGATGAGCATACACACGGTGGCGGCCGGCGGCGGCTCGATTCTGCATTTCGACGGCGCGCGCTATCGCGCCGGGCCGGATTCGGCAGGGGCCAACCCGGGTCCGGCTTCGTATCGCAAGAACGGGCCGCTCGCGGTCACCGACTGCAACGTCATGCTGGGCAAGATCCAGCCGAAATTCTTTCCGAAGGTGTTCGGTCACAGTGGGGAAGAGCCCCTGGACGCCGAGGTCGTGCGGCAGAAATTCGCCGATCTCGCGCAGGAAATCCGCGCGGCCACGGGCGATGCGCGCACGCCGGAACAGGTGGCCGAGGGCTATATCGACATCGCCGTTGGCAACATGGCCAACGCGATCAAGCAGATTTCGGTGCAGCGCGGCCACGACGTGACTGAGTACACGCTATGCTGCTTTGGCGGCGCGGCCGGCCAGCACGCCTGCCTGGTGGCCGATGCGCTCGGCATGACACGGGTGTTCATCCATCCGCTCGCCGGCGTGCTTTCAGCCTACGGCATGGGCTTGGCCGACATTACCGCGATGCGCGAGCAGGCGGTGGAAGCGGCGCTGACGCAGGACAACTGGAAGCTGCTCGAGGACAGCCTGAATCAGCTTTCGATTCCGGCGCGCGAGGAGGTCTTGGAGCAGGGCGTGCCGCCGGATCGCGTGCGCGTGGTGCAGCGGGTGCACCTCAGATATGAGGGCACCGATTCAGCGCTGATCGTCAATTTCGGTTCGCTCGCCGACATGGTCGGAGAGTTCGAGACCGCATACCGCAAGCGTTATTCCTTTCTCATGCCCAAACGCGCGCTGCTGGCCGAAGCCGTTTCGGTCGAAGCCATCGGCATGTCGGATGCGCCTGCCGAAGCCGCTCCGGCGGCGAAGACTACGGACGCCGCTCCGCAAGCGGCGGATACAGTGGACATGCACACCGGTGGCAAGTCCCACCGCACGCCGGTATTCGTGCGCGAGGTTCTGCATCCGGGCGACAAGATCAAGGGTCCGGCGATCATCGCCGAGGCCAACGCTACCACCGTGGTCGAACCCGGCTGGCAGGCCGAGGTGACCGCGCTCGACCATCTGGTGCTCAGGCGCGTCGAGGCGCGCCCCGCGCGCGTCGCCATCGGCACCAATGTCGATCCGGTGATGCTGGAAGTATTCAACAACCTGTACATGTCGATAGCGGAGCAGATGGGCCTGCGGCTGGAGGCGACCGCCTACTCGGTGAACATCAAGGAGCGGCTGGATTTTTCCTGCGCGCTGTTCGACGCGCAGGGGCAGCTCATCGCCAACGCGCCGCACCTGCCGGTGCATCTGGGCTCGATGGGTGAATCGATCAAGACGGTGATGCGCGAGAACGCGGGCAGGATCAAGCCAGGCAACATCTACATGCTCAACGCGCCCTACAACGGCGGTACCCACCTGCCCGACATCACCGTGATCACACCGGTGTTCGACGATGTCGGAAAGGAAATACTGTTCTACGTCGGCTCGCGCGGCCATCATGCCGATGTCGGCGGCATCACGCCGGGGTCGATGCCGCCGGACAGCAAGGTGGTGGAAGAGGAAGGCGTGCTGATCGACAACTTCCTCTTGGTCGAGGAAGGTCGCCTGCGCGATGAGGAAACCGTCGCGCTCCTGCGCTCGGGCAAATATCCGGCGCGCAACGTGGAGCAGAACCTCGCCGACCTGCGTGCAATGATCGCCGCCAACGAAAAAGGCGTGCAGGAACTGCGCCGCATGGTCGAGCATTTCGGCCTGGACGTGGTGCACGCCTACATGCGCCACGTGCAGGACAATGCCGAGGAGGCGGTGCGCCGCGTGATCGACGTGCTCAAGCCGGGCGAGTTCGCCTACGAGATGGACTCCGGCGCGGTGATCCGCGTGAAGATCAGCATAGACCACGCCGCGCGCGGCGCCACCATAGACTTCAGCGGCACCTCGTCGCAGCTGCCGAGCAATTTCAACGCGCCCGCCGCGGTATGCATGGCGGCAGTGCTGTACGTGTTCCGCACCTTGGTCGACGACGACATTCCGCTCAACGCCGGCTGCCTGAAGCCGCTTAACGTGATCATTCCAGAGGGCAGCATGTTGCGGCCGCGCTATCCGGCGGCAGTGGTCGCAGGCAATGTCGAGACTTCGCAATGCATCACCGACGCGCTCTATGGCGCGCTCGGCGTGATGGGCGCCTCGCAGGGCACGATGAACAATTTCACTTTCGGCAACGCCGATCACCAGTATTACGAAACGATTTGCGGTGGCTCCGGCGCAGGCGGTGCGGACGCCAGTGGAAAAGGCGCGCTGCAGGGCTTTGACGGCACCGATGCCGTGCACACGCACATGACCAATACCCGACTTACCGACCCCGAAGTGCTTGAATGGCGTTTCCCGGTGTTGCTGGAAAGCTTCGGAATTCGCGCCGGCTCGGGCGGCGCCGGCAAATGGCACGGCGGCAACGGCATCGTGCGCCGGGTGCGTTTTCTCGAAGCGATGACGGCGGCGATTCTGTCGGGCCACAGGCGCATTCCGCCCTACGGCATGGCCGGCGGCGAGCCGGGCAAGGTCGGCCGCAACTGGGTAGAGCGCGCCGACGGGAGCGTTTTGCAGTTGGGCGGAGCCGACAAGGCGGAACTTGCGCCGGGCGACGTATTCGTGATCGAGACGCCCGGCGGCGGCGGCTACGGGGTGGCGAAAACCTGATTTTGTCACCGGCGCTGGCAGCCTGCGCCAACTTCCGATATGGGCGATCCGCTGTTGGTGAAATGACGATATTTCACGCCGTCGGTGCAGTATTGCCGGTCTTGCCAGGAGTGGTTTTCCTATAATGGACCGACCGGCGAGTGCATGATCGGCCATTGAGACACCATGGATAGCAAGACAGTCTTTACCAAGACCGCCAAAGGCCTGATGGAGGCGACTGGGAAAACCAGCGCCCTGTCGCGCGACATGCGCGCTCTCCTGAAAGAGATCGACGGCAAAGCCACGGTAGCCGACGTGCAGGCCAAGCTCGGCAAGTTGCCGCAGGCAAAGTTGCAGGACGCCCTGCAGGTGCTGGTCAAGAACGATTTCATCCGCGAATTCAAGCAATCGCAGGCCGCCGCGCCTGAGCAGACCGCCGCAGCGGTCGATATCGACCTTGATTTCACCATGGCGATTCCCACGGCATCCACGCTGGCAAAGCAAGTCGAAGAGGAGGCGCGGCAGAAGGCCCAGGCTGCCGCCGAAGCGGCCGCGCGCGCCAAGGCGGAAGCGGCGGCCAGGGCGAAGGCCGAAGCGCAAGCGCGCGCCAAGCGGGATGCGGAGCAACGCAGGGCGCGCGAGGAGGCCGAGCGCAAGGCGAAGGAAGCGGCGGAGCGCGAGCGCAGGGCGGCCGAGGAAAAAGCCAGGCGCGAAGCCGAGGAACGCTCGCGCAGGGAAGCGGAAGAGCATGCGCGCAAAGAGGCCGAAGAAGCGGAACGCAGGGCGCGCGAGGAAGCCGAGCGCAAGGCGCAGGAAGAAGCGGAGCGCGAGCGCCGCGAAGCCGAGGAAAGAGCCAGACGCGAGGCCGAGGAGCAGGCACGCAGGGAAGCGGAAGAGCGTGCGCGCAAAGAGGCAGAGGAAGCCGAACGCAAGGAGCGTGAGGAAGCGGAGCGCAAGGCGCAGGAAGAGGCGGAGCGCGAGCGCCGCGAAGCCGAGGAAAAAGCCAGGCGCGAGGCCGAAGAGCAGGCGCGCAGGGAAGCGGAAGAAGCCGAGCGCAGGGAGCGTGAGGAAGCAGAGCTCAAGGAACGCGAGGAAGCCGAGCGCAAGGCGCAGGAAGAAGCCGAGCG
>JACZJU010000076.1 GCA_014860395.1 Burkholderiales bacterium
TACATTGCGCTGACCATCACCATCGGTCTGGTCGCCGCGCGTCGCGTCAAGAACTCGACCGACTACCTGGTCGCCGGCCGCAGCTTGCCGCTGTACATGAACGTCGCCACCGTCTTCGCGACCTGGTTCGGCGCCGAGACGGTGCTGTCGGTGTCCGCCACTTTTGCCAAGGACGGCCTGCACGGCATCCCGGGCGATCCCTTCGGCGCTTCGGTGTGCCTGGTGCTGGCCGCGCTGCTGTTCGCCAGGCTGTTCTACCGAATGAATCTCTTGACCATAGGCGACTTCTACAAGCAGCGCTATGGCAAGCCGGTGGAAGTGCTGACCAGCCTGTCGATCACGATTAGCTATCTGGGCTGGACCTCGGCGCAAATGACCGCGCTGGGCCTGGTGATCTTCTCGTTGTCGGGCGGCGCGCTGGAGCTGAACCAGGCGATCGTTCTTGGTGCCGGCGTGGTCGTCATCTACACCATCTTCGGCGGCATGTGGTCGGTGGCTTTCACCGACTTGTTCCAGACGGTGGTCATCCTGATCGGCCTGACCCTGGTGGCGCTGCTGGTCGGCGACCTCGCCGGGGGCGTCGACAGGGTGGTGCGCCAGGCTGCGGCAGACGGCAAGCTGGTCATGTTCCCGGCCGGCATGGACGCCGCCGCCTGGTGGGCGATGGCCGGCGCCTTCTTCGCCTTCGCCTTCGGCTCGATTCCGCAGCAGGACGTGTTTCAGCGCATGACCAGCGCGAAGAACGAGAAGACCGCGGTGCGCGGCACCATCATCGGCGGGCTGATCTACTTCTGTTTCGCCTTTGTGCCGATCTATATTGCCTATGCGGCACTGGTGGCCGACCCCTCGCTCACCGCTCTGTTCGCCGACAAGGACGCCCGCGTCATCCAGCGTATCCTGCCCGACCTGGTGCTGGGCAAGATGCCGCTATGGGCGCAGGTGATGTTCTTCGGCGCGTTGCTGTCGGCAATTCTGTCCACCGCCAGCGGCGCCTTGCTGGCACCGACGGCACTGTTTACCGAGAACGTGCTGCGTCCGTTCGTGCCCCACATGGGCGACCGTCAGATGCTGCTGACCCTGCGTATTATCCTGGTCACGTTCTCCGCCTCGGCACTGGTGTTCGCCGTCAACAGCACCAGCACCATGTACGAGATGGTGCAAAACGCCTACAACGCGACGCTGACCGGCGCCTTCGTGCCGCTGCTGGCGGGCGCTTACTGGAAGCGTGCCAATACCCAGGGCGCGTTGTTTTCCATTGTGCTCGGCGTGGGCACCTGGCTGGTGGCCAGCAACATCGCCGCCGATGCCATGGTGCCGCCGAACCTGGTAGGTTTCTTCGCTTCGCTGATCGGGATGGTGTTGGGAACGCTGGCGCTGCCCATCATCCGCAACGACGGTCAGTCGATCGAAGCATCGTTGGCCCATCGCAAGCCCCTGCCCGGGCAGCACGGTCATCACTAATCCCGCGGCGATTGATTCGTGCGCTCCCGCGCCGGCGAAAATGCGCGAGCTCTAGACTAGAGCACCAGGTACAAATGCCATACGAGCAGTGCCGCGAGCAGCAAGCCGAGCGTAACGAGGCTGCGGTGGCGCTGCCTTTGTTCGATCGCGAGCTGCTCCAGCGCACGCTCGATCCCGGCGCCGTGGTCGGCATCCAGAGCGCGGTGCAGTAGCCGCGGCATCTGCGGCAGCATGTTGACCCAGCCGGGCGCTTCGTTTTGCAGGTTGCGCAGCACGCCGCGCCAGCCGAGCTGCTCGCTCATCCAGCGCTCGAGGAAGGGCTTGGCGGTCTTCCACAAATCGAGGTCGGGGTCGAGCTGGCGCCCCAGGCCCTCGATGTTGAGCAGCGTCTTTTGCAGCATCACCAGCTGCGGCTGGATCTCGACATGGAAGCGGCGCGAAGTCTGGAACAGGCGCAGCAGCACGCGGCCGAATGAAATGTCCTTCAGCGGCCGGTCGAACACCGGTTCGCACACCGCGCGGATGGCGTTCTCGAACTCATCCACGCGCGTGTCGGGCGGCACCCAGCCTGCTTCCAGGTGCGCCTGCGCCACGCGTTTGTAATCGCGCTGGAAGAAGGCGAGAAAATTCTGTGCCAGGTAGTTCTTGTCGACGTCGGTGAGCGTGCCCATGATGCCGAAATCGACGGCGACGTACTGGCCGCGCGGATCGGTGTCCGTGGAAACGAAAATATTGCCCGGGTGCATGTCGGCGTGGAAAAAGCCGTCGCGGAACACCTGGGTGAAGAAGATCTCTACCCCGGCGCGTGCGAGGCGTGGGACGTCCACGCCGGCGGCGTGCAGCTTCTCCACGTGGCTGATAGGCGTGCCGCTGATGCGCTGCATCACCATCACCGAAGACGAGCAGTAGTCCCAATAGATCTCCGGGATGACCAGCAGCTGCGAGCCGGCGAAGTTGCGCCGCAGCTGGCTCGCGTTCGACGCCTCGCGCATCAGGTCGAGTTCGTCATTGAGGTGCATGGCAAACTCGGCTACCACCTTGCGTGGCTTCAGGCGCCGGCCGTCGACCCACAGCGCCTCGATCAGGCCGGCGGCGCTGTCGAGCAGGGCCACGTCTTTTTCGATCGCTTCGGCCATGTTGGGCCGCAGGATCTTGACCGCGCATTCGCGCCCGCCGGGCAGCACGGCGAAATGCACTTGCGCAATGGAGGCGCTCGCCACCGGCTGCGGCGAGAACTGTTCGAACACCTGCGCTACCGGCCGGCCGAAGGCGCGCTGCAGCTGGGCCAGGGCGAGCTCGGTCGAAAACGGCGGCACCTGGTCCTGCAGACGTGCCAGTTCGTCGGCGATGTCCATGGGCAGCAGGTCGCGCCGGGTGGAGAGCACCTGGCCGAATTTGACGAACAGCGGTCCCAGGGCTTCCAGCGCCAGGCGCAGGCGCACCCCGCGCGGCTCGGTGAGCCTGCGCCAGAACAGCACGCGCTGCACCACCACGAGCAGAAAGCGCGTGCGCGCATGGGCGAGCACGAACTCATCCAGACCGAAACGGATGCCGACGAAAATGATACGGGCGAGACGCAGTAGGCGCTGCAATTGGTTGGCCTGCAGAAGTCGGAAACCGGATTTTAACCGCTAAGGACGGCGGGGGCACCGGGGAAAAGCAGCGGCGTGTACTCTTGTGTTTCCGGTGTGGCGGCGGTTCAGGTTTTCCCGCTCAAGATTTGGATACGCTTTTCCAGTCGCGCCAGGTCGTCGCGCAGCTGGTCCACGTCGGCGAGGAATTGGCGCACGTCAGCGGGACGCGCCAGGAGCGGCTGCTCCTCGACCCAGTATTCGGCAAAGTTTTGCGCGAGTTTCTCCGCCGCGTCGCGGTTCCACGCGGCAAAGCGCTTGCTTTCGCTCACCATGCGCTGGGCGAGCACGTCGCCGAACACCTTGGAAAGGTCGTCGGCGATGTCCCAGCGCAAGTGGCGGAACAGGTATTGCACCGTGCCGGCCAGGTCGGCGTTGCCCTCGATGCCGATTTCTCGCATCAGCGCATCTTCGCCGCGCAACGCCGCCGGCAACGCAGCCGGGCCGATGGTGACGACAAGGTTCGGCGCGGCGTCCTTTGCGGCGGCGCGCAACAGCCCGGTATCGAGGATGTCCAGCCGCAGGGGGGGCAGCGGCGGGGAGCGAAATTCCACGCACTGCCCGGCGTAGGGCTTGAGCTTGTCGCGCGCCCAGGCTTCCGCTTCGAGCAGGTGGTTTAGAGCGAGTATCCCGGGGTGCGGCAACACGGTACGGCTTTCTCCGATGAGGGCGTGACCAGGCTATTGGATTTGCTGTATGCCCGCGAGTACCCAGCCGGTCGTGCCCGAAGTCGGTTTCGCCAGGTTCCAGATTTCCTGGAACGATTCAGGCTGGGCATCGGGGCTTTCGCGAATCATGCCGGAGAAACGCACGCTGGCCCAATGGGTGTCGCCTTCGGTAAGCGCCTCCAGCAGGTCGGCGTCGAGCGTCACCACGTCGGTCTGCTGCCCGCCGGCGCCGTGCTGCTCCATATCCTGCTTGATCGAAGCGAGCATCTCGTCGCTGGTGAATTCGCGCAACTCGTCTAGCTTGCCGCTGTCGTGCGCGGCCTGCAGCTTGACGAAATAGAGCTTAGCTTGGCGCAGAAAGCCTTCGGTGTCGAATCCCGGTGGGATGTTCGGTTGCGGGTGCGCGCCGAACGCCGGGGCGGCGCCCAGGCCGGGCGGCGGCGACAGCGGCGCTGCCGCGGGCTCGTTGCCCGCGGCAGCATACTGCATGTCGCCTTCGGTCCTGGGCGGGGAAAGCAGACGAATAACGAACATCACCGCGAAAGCGGCCAGGGCGAGCAGCAGCAAAGTGCCCATCATGCCGCCGAAGCCACCCTGACCGATCAGCCAGCCCAGACCCAGCCCGGCGGCCAGGCCGGCGATCGGGCCAAGCCAGCGGTTGCCTGCGGGCTTGGGCGCTGCGGCCGAACCGGCTGCTGCGCCTTGCGACGGCGGGGCCGGCTGCACATTCCTGCTCGGAGCGACGATGGAGCGCTGCGCACCGAAGCTCCTGCCGCCACCCAGGCGCCGGGCTTCGGCGTCCCCGATCGTGAATGCTAGCGCGAGAAACACTACCATCGATGTCGACATCAACTGTTTCATATTCTTCCCTTGCGGTGTTGATGGGCGATTATGCGCCCTAGGCCTCAGACCTTGTAAGCTCGGTGCAGCGCGACCACGCCGGCGCTCAAGTTGAAATATTCGACCCGCGCGAGGCCCGCCTGTTCCATCAGAGTTTTCAACTGCTCCTGGTCCGGGTGCACGCGTATGGATTCGGCCAGATAGCGATAGCTATCGGCGTCGCCCGCGATCTTCGAGCCTAGCCAGGGCAGCACCTTGAACGAATACCAATCGTAGGCTCGGGACAGAGGCTGCCACACGCGGGAGAATTCGAGCACCAGCAAGCGCCCGCCCGGCTTGAGCACGCGGCGCATCTCGGCTAGGGCTGCGTCCTTGTGCGTCATGTTGCGCAGCCCGAAGGCGACGCTGACGCAGTCGAAATAGTCCGAAGGAAAAGGCAGGCGCTCGGCATCGCACTGCGCCAGCGGCAACGCGCGTCCCTCGTCGATCATACGGTCGCGCCCGCGTGCGAGCATGGCCCCATTGATGTCGGTGAGCCAGACCTCGCCCTCGGCGCCGACGCGGCGCGCGAAGGCGCTGGCCAGGTCGCCGCTGCCCGATGCGACGTCGAGCACGCGCTCGCCCGGCCGCAGGCCGGCGATTGCGACGGTGAAAGCTTTCCAGGCGCGGTGCATCCCGGCCGACATCAGGTCGTTCATCAGGTCGTATTTGGACGCGACCGAGTCGAAAACGCCCGCCACCTTGCGCGCCTTTTCGGCCTCGTCTATCTGTTCGTAGCCAAAATGGGTCTTGCCGTTCATCGCAGGTTCCGCCTAGTATTGGTTGCCGCCCCGGGGCCGCGGCGCGTGGCCGGAGGCGCAGGCGTCTATGATACCGCGGCCAGCGCGGTTGCGGCTGTAACCATACTGTCATGCAAGCGACATATTATTGCGCCCACCAGACCATGCCGCTCAATATCTTAATCGTAGAAGACGAACCCGCCATCCAGGAGCTGATAGCCGTGAACCTGGAGGGCGCCGGTCACCACGCCTTGCGCGCCGCCGATGCGGAGCAGGCGCTGGCCATCATGCGACAAACCCTTCCTGATCTGGTGCTACTCGACTGGATGCTGCCGGGACAGTCGGGCCTGGCGATCGCGCGCCATCTGCGCGGCAACGCGCGCACCCGCGGCACCCCCATCATCATGCTCACGGCCAAGTCGGCGGAGCAGGACAAGATCCTCGGATTGGAGGCGGGCGCGGACGATTACATTACCAAGCCATTCTCGCCGCGCGAACTGCTGGCGCGCATCAAGGCCGTGTTGCGCCGGCGAGCGCCGCAGCTGACCGATGATGTGGTCGAGGTCAAGGGTCTGCGGCTGGATCCGGCCGCGCACCGCGTCAGCGGCAACGGCCAGACGCTGGACCTGGGGCCGACCGAGTTCCGCCTGCTGCATTTCTTTATGACCCACGCCGAGCGCGTGCATAGCCGCGCGCAATTGCTCGACCAGGTCTGGGGCGATCATGTGTACGTCGAGGAGCGCACCGTGGATGTGCATATCCGCCGGCTGCGCCAGGCGCTCGAGGCCAGCGGCCACGACGCCTTGATCGAAACCGTGCGCGGAACCGGTTACCGTTTTGCCGTTGCAGCCTGATTCTGCGCGACAGAAGGGGGCGTCGGCGGGGCATGCGATAATTGCGCTCCCGCAAGAATAGGTTCGATTGGTGAATTCTGTCTGGATGCGCAGTGCGTGGGCGCTCGCCGGCATAGGCATCGTCGGCCTGATCGTCTGGCCGATCGCCGGCCCGGTCTGGGCGCTCGCGACCGTCTGCCTTGGCCTGCTGCTGCTGCTCGCACGCCATGCCGCCAATCTGGCTGCGTTGGCCGACTGGCTGCGCGACCCCCTGGCCAAGCCCGTGCCGCAGGGCGGCGGTGCCTGGGAGCAGGTGCTGGTCGCGCTCTACCATTTCGTGCGCGCCCGCATCAAGCAGGAGCGGCAACTCGCGGATGACCTCACGCGCTTTCGCAACGCGGGGCTGGCGCTGCCCGACGGCGTCGTCCTGCTCGACGCCCACGATCACATCGAGTGGTGCAATCCGATCGCCAGCGAGTACCTGGGGCTGGACGAGCAGCGCGATCCGGGTCAGCCTCTGGTCAATATTGTGCGTCACCCGGATCTCGCCGCCTATCTCGAACACGGGGAGTACGCCGAGCCCCTGACGCTGCGCTTGGCGCGCGGTGGGGGGCGCGTGCTGTCGCTGGCCATCATTCCCTATGGGGAGGCGCAAAAGCTTCTGCTCGCGAGCGACATCACCCTGGCGGAGAAGGTCGAAACCATGCGGCGTGACTTCGTCGCCAACGTCTCCCATGAACTGAAAAGTCCGCTCACCGTGGTGGCCGGATTTCTGGAGACGCTCACCGACAGTGAGGTCAAACTGGACGAAGAGCGCCGCCGCGGCTATCTGGAGATGATGCGCGAGCACACGCGGCGCATGCAGCGGCTGGTGGAAGACTTGCTCACGCTGTCGGCGCTGGAAAGCGACCGTGGCCCGGGCGACGAGACGCTGGTCGACGTTCCGGCGCTGCTAGCCGGCGTACGCGAGGAAGCCCTGGCCCTGAGCGGCGGACGCCATCGCGTCGCGCTCAGTATCGAAGACCCGCTGGCGCTGTTCGCCAACGCGCAGCAGCTGCGCAGCGCATTCGGCAATCTGGTGAGCAATGCCGTGCATTACACGCCGGCGGGCGGCGATATCCGGCTCAGCTGGCGACGGCGCGGCGCGCAGGCGGTGTTCAGCGTCAGCGATAGCGGCCCAGGCATAGAGCCGCGCCATATCCCGCGCCTGACCGAGCGCTTCTACCGCGTCGACCACAGTCGTTCGCGCGAGACCGGCGGCACCGGGCTCGGCCTTGCCATAGTCAAGCACGTGTTAACGCGTCACCAGGCGACGCTGGAAATCGAGAGCGAACCGGGTAAGGGCAGCAGTTTTTCGGCGGTGTTCCCAGCGCGGCGCGTCAAATCCGCGGCCGATGCGGCGCCGGTAGCGTCGACGTAAACTCAGCTGACCCCGCGCAATGCGGGTCAGCAGGTTGTTGAAAAAGGGGGACACGCTCCCCCTTGACCCCCTATTTCAGGGGCTGCTGAAAATCGTTTCCCTTTGGAGTTCGTGTGCATGGATCGGATACTGTTGGTTCGGGAAACGACTTTCAACAGTCTGTTAGACATTGCGGCCGCGCCCTCTAATGTGCCGGCTCGATCGCGATACGATCGAAATCGCTGCCGTGCTCGATCACGCCGCTGAGCAGCAGCAGTTCGGATTTGTCGCTGTAGACCTCCAACACGCGCTTGGGCCGGTACCAGCCGGGCGGCAGGATCAGGGAGGCCGGCACGGACAGCGCGGCGAGCGCGGGGCAATACAGCGCCGGTGAGTATTTTTCCGCCTTGGCGTTGATTCCGGTGGGACGCGCGGCCACCGCTTGTGGCACGCCGGGGACGATGCGAACGCCGAGGTGGAGGTCGTCCTTCGCATCGGTCAGGAACCAGCGCACCATACCGACGAGGAAATTCTTGGCGTCGGCCGGGCGCACTCCGATCAGCTGACCGTGGACATAACGCGCGCCGACGGCGCCGGCCGGGCGCGCGATGCGCAGGCCCGACACGCTTTCCTCCAGCAGCCCCCACTCTTCGAGGGCATAGCCCCCGGCCTTGACAACCGCTTCTTCTTGGCGCGCGCTGGCGTGGCCGAAGGCTGCGATCTCGTCGCGCTGCTGTCGCGTCAATGTGGTTGCATGTCCGGGTTGGTGGAACGTTTTGCCCGAGATTTGGTAATGCACCGAGGCGAGGGTGTTGCACACGCTCGCTTTTGCGGCGACGCTGCGGCGCCCTTGCGCCCGTCCGTTCTTGCCTTCGCACCAGAGGCGGAACAGCAGTACCAACAGTTGCTCGACGCTGGGCATGGCGCAATCCTCACCCAGTCCCA
>JACZJU010000077.1 GCA_014860395.1 Burkholderiales bacterium
GAGGCGATCGAAGCTCGCGCCGCTGGTGGAAGGAACATCCTGGTTGTTGATGATCATCTGAGCTTGCAGCATGGCGGTTTCCCCCGTTGGGTGGTTGGTCGAACCCGCCGCGCCGAGATAGGCGCGGTGGACTTTTTCATCATTGCGCAGTGACTGCGCCGTTCCTGAGCCGACGATGCAGCCGTTCTCCAGCAGGTAGCCGCGGTCGGCGATTTCGAGGCTGCGCCTGGCATTCTGCTCGACGAGCAGTATGCCAGCGCCGGTGGTGCGCACGCGCGCTAGCGCCTCGAACAGTTCGCCGCAAATCAGCGGCGACAGGCCGAGCGAAGGCTCGTCCAGCATGAGTATGTCGGGCGCCGACATCAGGGCGCGGCCGATCGCGACCATCTGCTGCTCGCCGCCGCTCATGGTGCGCACCATCTGCCGGCGTCGCTCGGCAAGCTTGGGAAAGAGGTCTAGCACCATGGCCAGCCGTTCGCGCTCGCCGGCCCGGGCGCGCCGCGCGTGGGCGCCGAGCGCCAGGTTCTCGGCCACCGTCAGGTCGGCGAAGATGCCGCGACCCTCCGGCACCAGCGCGAGCCCCGCCTCGACGATTTCGTGCGGCGCGAGGCCATGCAGCGGACGGCCATCGAGGCTGATCCGGCAGGCCGGCTCGGCCGGCTGCAGGCCGGCGACGGCCTTGAGCAGCGTGGTCTTGCCGGCGCCGTTGGAGCCGAGGATGGCCACGATCTCGCCCTTGGGCACGTCGAGCGAGACGCCGTTCAGCGCGTGGTGCTGGCCGTAGAAGACGGACACGCCGCGGATCTCAAGCATGCTCGTCTCCGAGATAGGCGCGGATCACCTCGGGGTTGGACAGCACCTCCTCCGCCGTGCCCTCGGCGAGCTTGGCGCCCGCGTTCATGACGACGCAGCGGTCGCATAGTGAGCGGATCGCATCCATGACGTGCTCGACCATCACCACGGTGCGGCCCTCGGCATGCAGCGACTCGATCAGCGCGATGCCGGTCTGCAACTCGGTGGGGTTGAGGCCGGCCAGCCACTCGTCGAGCAGCAGCACCTGCGGGTCGCCCGCCAGCGCGCGCGCCAGCTCGACGCGCTTCTGGTCGATGTAGGTCATCGCCGCGGGGTGCAGTGATTCGCGCCCGGCCAGGCCGACGCGTTCGAGCAGGGCGCGGCCTATGGCTTCGGCTTCCCCGCCCCAGACCCGGCCCGGGCCGAACACCGCGCCGACCATGACGTTCTCCAGCGCGGAGAGCGAGGGCAGCATGCGCACCAGCTGGAAGGTGCGCGACACGCCGGCGCGGGCGATGCGATGCGGCGCGAGCCCGGTGAGGACGCGGCCGTCCAGGCTCACCGTGCCCCGGGTCGGAAGCATGGCGCCCGACACCAGGTTGAGCAGCGTGGTCTTGCCCGAGCCGTTGGGGCCGAGCAGGCCGAGGATCTCGCCGCGACGCACGTCGAAGGAAATCTGGTTGACCGCGAGCAGGCCGCCGAAGGCCTTGGTCAGGTCGGCAACTTTGAGCTGCGGCGCTGCGCTCACGCCTTGCTCCCGGCGGCGGCCGCCCGCCGCCATGGCATGCGGTTCCAGGCCTTCACGAGCAAACCGGAAACGCCCTGCGGCACGAAATAGACGATCAGCAGAAAGGCGATGCCGAGCAGCAGATGCGTGTGGTTGGGAAAGCGCCCCGAGATGAGTTCGTAGAGCAGGGTAAACGGCAGGACCCCGACCAGTGGTCCCCAGAGGCGGCGCGCGCCGCCGAGGAGCGCCATGATCACCACCTGGAAGGACACCATCGAGCCATAGGCGATCGACGGCTCGATGTAGGTGAAGCGCGGCGCCATGACGGCGCCGACCAGCGCGATCAGCGTCCCGCTGATGCAGAACAGCAGCACTTTGCACTGCGCGGTGTTGATGCCGCTGTGCGCGGCGACGGTCTCGTCGTCGCCGATCACGCGCAGCGCGAAGCCCAGCCGCGAGCGCGCGATCGCCCAGCCGATGAAGAAGGTGAGGCCGCACAGCGCGAGCAGTTGCCAGTAGATCTGGGCCGCCGAGATTTCGACGAAGATATAGCGCCCGACCGAGCCGGTGACGGTGGTCTGGTACCAGGTGACCAATTGGCGGATGAGTTCGGCCAGGCCGAAGGTGAAAATCACGAAATGCACGCCGGACAGGCGCAGCGTCGCAACGCCCACCGCGAACGCGAGCAGCGCGCCGACGGCGGCGGCGGCGATCAGGATCACCGGCCAGGGCGCAGACTCGGCGAGGGCGGAGACGACGTAGGCGCCGCTGCCGAAGAATGCTGCGGTGGCGAGCGAGACGTAATTGGTCGGGCCCGAGAACAGCGCCCAGGCGGTGGCCATGGCTACGTAGCTGGCGATGGAAATGCCGAGCGCGAGCCAGAAGCCGTCGTCGGCGAGCGGCAGGCCGGCGAGCACCGCCAGCGCAGCAGCGGCGGCGGCCATGGTCGCGACCTCGCGGCGCTGCATGGAGAAGATCATGCGCGCTTGCCCATGATGCCCTGCGGACGGAACAGCAGGGTGAGCACGAACAGCAGGAAGGTTGCGGCCAGCGTCAGGCCCGGGTCGATCAGCGAGGCCACCATGGTTTCGACCAGCGCCAGCAGCAGCGCGGCGATCACCGCGCCGCGGATATCGCCGACGCCGCCCATGATCACGATGATCAGGGCCTTCATGGTGAACACCACGCCCATCGAGGCGTTGAAGGTGAGGAACATGGAGAGCAGGCTGCCGCCGCAGGCGGTCAGCGCGCCGCCGAGCGCGAAGGCGAAGCCGGCGGTGCGCGGCACGTCGATCGCCACCAGGCCGGCGGCGAGCGGATTGACGGCGACGGCGCGGATCGCCATGCCCTGGCGCGTGTGGCTGAGTCCGAGGTACAGACCCAGCGCGACCGCGGCGGCAATGGCGAAGGCGACGAGGCGGTTGAGGCCGAAGGTGTGGTCGAACAGGGTCACCGGCTGGGCCAGATAGGAGTAGCTGTAATAGTTGCCGCCGAAGCCGGCAAGCATCAGGCCTTGCATGACGAACAGCAGGCCGAAGGTGGCGAGGATGCTGTCGGCTTCGAGCATGCCGCGGTTTTTCGCGCGGCGCACCAGCGGCGTCAGCAGATAGCGGTAGATCAGCCAGTTGAGGACGAAGGCCGCCGGCACGACGACCAACAGGGTCAGCAGCGGACTCAGCTTGGCCGCGGTGAACAGCCAGAACGACGCGAAGGCGGCGCCGACCAGGGTTTCTCCGGTCGACAGGTTGAGGATGCGCGCCACGCCGTACTGCAGGGTCAGGCCCATCGCCATCAGGGCGTAGGCGCCGCCCAGCAGCAGGCTGGTCACGACAATAACAGTCAGCATCGAAGCTCCGTCGATAGCGGGGCCGCCGCTATCGACGGCGGGCGGCCCTGTGATCTCAGTGGACGACTGTCTGGATCACTTCCACTCGGGCTTGATGATGGGCGGATGCGCGCCGTGCAGGTTGGTCGGCGCCAGGCCGTAGAATTTTCCGTCCTGCCACTGACCGACGGCCCAGGGGTTCACGCGCACGTTGCCCTTGAGCTTGACCTTGCCGATGACCGTGTCGAATTCCATGGTCTGCAGCGCTTTGGTCACCGCCTTGCGGTCGAGCGAGCCGACGTGCTCGATGGCCTGCTGCAACATTTCGAGGGAGGCGTACTCGACCGAGCTCGCCCACGCGTCGGGTTCGGCGCCGGTCACTTCCTTGTGCATCTTGATGTACTCCTGGATCTTCGGCGAGGCGACGTCCCAGCCGCCGGTGCCCATCACGCCCTCGATGGCCGCTGGCGTGAACTTGTCGCGGTACACGGGGAAGGCGGCGCCGACGCCGACGTAGAACACCTTCGGATTGAAGCCGGCGATCTTCGACTGCTCGGTCAGCGCAAAGGTGTCGGGCGGATAGCTGAAGGCAATGAAGGTATCGGGGCCCAGGCCCTTGATCTCGTTGACCACCGGCGACAGATCCTGCGTGCCCAGCGGATAGGACTTGTCGTACACGACATCGAAGCCGGCCGCCTTGAGCGCCGGCCGGGCGCCTGCGACCATGTCCAGGCCGAAGCCGTCGGCGACG
>JACZJU010000078.1 GCA_014860395.1 Burkholderiales bacterium
ATACGCCGCGCGGCCGGCACGGTGAAGCTGCCGGGGTCGAAAAGCATTTCCAACCGCGTGCTTCTGCTCTCGGCTCTGGCGTCCGGGCAGACGCGGCTGCACGACCTGCTCGAATCCGACGATACGCGCGTCATGCGCGACGCATTGCGTACCCTCGGCGTTACGCTGATGCAGGACGACCGTGGCGACACCGTCGTCAACGGCGTGGGCGGGCCCTTTCCAGTCAAGTCTGCGGAACTGTTTCTCGGCAACGCCGGCACCGCGTTTCGGCCGCTGACTGCGGCGCTGGCGCTGTGCGGCGGCGACTATCGCCTGTCGGGCGTGGCGCGCATGCACGAGCGGCCGATCGGCGATCTGGTGGACGCGCTACGCGGCCTGGGCGCTGCCATCGATTACCTGGGCGAGACGGGGTATCCGCCGCTGCACATAAAGCCTGCACCAATCAATGCGGGAAAGGTGAGCGTGCGCGGAGATGTTTCGAGCCAGTTCCTGACCGCGCTGCTGATGGCATTGCCGCTCACCGGCAGGCAGGCCGTCATTGCGGTCGAGGGCGAACTGATTTCCAAACCGTACGTGGAGATCACGCTGAACATGATGCGGCGCTTCGGCATCGAGGTAGGGCGCGACGGTTGGGCGGCGTTCACCATTCCGACGGGTGCGCATTACAGCAGTCCGGGCGAACTCTGGGTAGAAGGGGACGCCTCGTCGGCTTCCTACTTTCTCGCGGCGGGCGCCATCGGCGGCGGCCCGGTGCGCGTCGAAGGCGTGGGCCGCGCCAGCATCCAGGGCGACGTGCGCTTTGCCGAAGCCCTGGAGCAAATGGGCGCGCGCATCGCCATGGGCGAGAACTGGATCGAAGCCAGCGCACCGCCCGGAGGCAAGCTGCGCGCGATCGACGCCGACTTCAACCATATCCCGGATGCGGCCATGACCATCGCAGTGGCGGCATTGTTCGCCGACGGAACCAGTGTGCTGCGCAACATCGGCAGCTGGCGAGTGAAGGAAACCGACCGCATCGCAGCCATGGCCACGGAATTGCGCAAACTCGGCGCCGCAGTGGAGGAGGGCGCGGATTTCCTGCGCGTCACGCCTCCCGCCCCGGGTCTGACCGCAGGCGCCGCGATCGACACTTACGACGACCATCGCATGGCGATGTGTTTCTCGCTGGCGGCCCTGGGCGGGGTCGCCGTGCGCGTCAACGATCCTCAGTGCGTGAACAAGACCTTCCCCGGGTATTTCGACGCGCTTGCGCGGATCTCGGGCTGAAATCGGCGATGACTGAAAAGATGCCAGCCGTGCCGGTGATCGCGATTGACGGCCCGTCGGCCTCTGGCAAGGGCACTATCGCGCAGCGCGTGGCCGAAGCGCTGGGCTTTCACTATCTGGACAGCGGCGCGCTCTATCGGCTGGTAGCTCTGGCGGCGCTGCAGGCGGACCTGGGCCTGGATGACGAAACTGCGCTGGCCGCGCTCGCTAAAGGACTGGACGCACGCTTCGGTGGTACAGAAATAATGCTTTCAGGTCAAAATGTTACGGCAGAAATCCGAAGCGAAGCCTGCGGCATGGGGGCCTCCAGGATCGCCGCCCTGCCGAGGGTGCGCGAGGCCCTGCTGGCCCGCCAGCGGGCGTTCCGCCAGGTCCCCGGACTGGTCGCCGAAGGCCGCGACATGGGCACGGTGGTGTTTGTTGACGCGACGCTGAAGGTGTTTCTGACCGCGAGCGCGGAAGTCCGTGCCGAGCGCAGGTATAAGCAGTTGAAAGAAAAAGGAATCGATGCTAACATTCGAACCCTTTTGCGGGAACTGCGTGAACGCGATCAGCGCGACAGCGCCAGAAGCGTAGCGCCCCTGCAAATGGCGGTAGATGCCCGGGAACTCGACAGCACCGGTCTCGGCATAGACGAAATAGTGCGCCAGGTACTTGATTGGTACCGGCAAAAAGTGGCGGGCTTGTAATGTCAATGAGGCCGTTTCGGAATCTTCGAAACGGCCCCTGACTTAGGGGAGCTGAGGGGATGTATCCCCTCACTCGTTGTATTTTTCCCTAACCGTGAGTCCGCTGTGTGTTTAATCAACCCCGTTCGCAAGGACGGGTGAATCAGGTAAATATATCCAATGTCCAATCTTTCCCCCGCGGTCGCCTCCAACGAAAACAATTTCGCAGCCCTGTTTGAAGAAAGCCTGACGCGCCAGGAAATGCGCATCGGTGAGGTGATCACCGCAGAAGTAGTCCGTGTAGATATGAATTTCGTCGTGGTGAATGCCGGACTCAAGTCCGAGAGCTTCATCCCGGTCGAGGAATTCCGCAATGACGCCGGCGAGGTCGAAGCCAAAGTCGGCGATTTCGTCAGCGTCGCGATCGAGGCCCTGGAAGACGGCTTCGGCGAAACCCGCCTGTCGCGCGACAAGGCCAAGCGCCTGTCGGCCTGGATGGACCTGGAAAAGGCCCTGGAATCGGGCGAACTGGTCACGGGCGTGATCAGCGGCAAGGTCAAAGGTGGCCTCACCGTCATGGCCAACGGCATCCGTGCCTTCCTCCCCGGCTCCCTGGTGGATATCCGCCCGGTCAAGGACACGACGCCGTTCGAAGGCAAGACCATGGAGTTCAAGGTCATCAAGCTCGACCGCAAGCGCAACAACGTGGTCGTCTCGCGTCGCGCCGTGCTCGAGGCGAGCCAGGGCGAAGAGCGGCAGAAGCTGCTGCAGACCCTGTCCGAGGGCGCGGTCGTCAAGGGCATCGTCAAGAACATCACCGATTACGGCGCGTTCGTCGACCTGGGCGGCATCGACGGCCTGCTGCACATCACCGACCTCGCCTGGCGCCGCGTCAAGCATCCGTCCGAGATGCTCAACGTGGGTGACGAGGTCACTGCGAAGATACTCAAGTTCGACCAGGAGAAGAACCGCGTGTCGCTGGGCATGAAGCAGCTCGGCGAAGACCCGTGGGTGGGCCTGTCGCGCCGCTACCCGACCGGCACGCGCCTGTTCGGCAAGGTCACCAATCTTACCGACTACGGCGCGTTCGTCGAGGTCGAGCAGGGCATCGAGGGCCTGGTGCACGTGTCCGAGATGGACTGGACCAACAAGAATGTGCATCCGTCCAAGGTGGTGCAGCTCGGCGATGAGGTCGAAGTGATGATTCTCGAGATCGACGAGGAGCGCCGCCGGATTTCGCTTGGCATGAAGCAGTGCCTGCCCAATCCCTGGGGCGAGTTCGCAATCAACTTCAAGAAGGGCGACCGGGTCAAGGGTCAGATCAAATCGATTACCGACTTCGGCGTGTTCATCGGATTGCCGGGTGGCATCGACGGCCTGGTGCATCTTTCCGACCTGTCCTGGAGCGCTACCGGCGAAGAGGCCGTGCGCAACTACAAGAAGGGCGACGAGGTCGAGGCGGTGGTGCTGGCGATCGACACCGAGCGCGAGCGCATCTCGCTTGGCATCAAACAGATGGACGGCGACCCGTTCACCAATTACATCGCCACCCACGAGAAGAACAGCGTGGTGCAGGGCGTGGTGAAGTCGGTCGATGCCAAGGGCGCGGTGGTCGCGCTGGAGGGCGACGTCGAAGGGTATCTGCGCGTCTCTGAAGTGTCGCGCGAGCGCATCGAAGACCTGACGCACCACTTGAAGGAAGGCGATGCGGTGACGGCGATGATCATTAATATCGACCGCAAGAACCGCTCGATCAATCTCTCGATCAAGGCCAAGGATATGGCCGAGGAGCATGGCGCCATGCAAAAGCTGCAGAGCGAAAGCGCGGCGAGTTCGGGCAGCACCAGTCTCGGGGCGCTGCTGAAAGCCAAACTGGACAACAAGAACTCTCAGCAATAACAAGGGGCAGGAGCGATGACCAAGTCCGAATTGATCGCCAGACTGGCGGGGCGCTATCCGCAACTGGTTGCCAAGGATGCAGAGTTCGCGGTCAAGACCATACTCGATGCCATGACGCTGAGCCTGGTCAACGGCCAGCGCATCGAGATCCGCGGCTTCGGCAGTTTCGGGCTGAATTATCGCCCGCCTCGCACGGGCAGAAATCCGAAGTCGGGCGACAAGGTCCAGGTGCCTGAAAAATTCGTGCCGCACTTCAAGGCCGGCAAGGAACTGCGTGAGCGCGTCGACTCGAACTAGCGCGCGCGCGGCGAGCGAGAACAAGCGGCATCGTTTCGATGCCGCTTGTTTTTTCTAAAGCGACCTGGGCATGCGCCTCCTAGCCTGGATCCTGCGCTTTATCCTGTTCCTGGCGCTGTTCGTGCTCGCGCTGAAGAACACGGATACGGTAAACCTGCATCTTTATTTCAACCAGGTATGGCCGGCGCCGCTGATCCTGGTGCTGCTGGTGTTTTTTGCCGCGGGCGCCGTGATGGGCGTGCTCGCCACGCTGGCCACCTTGTTCAGGCAACGGCGCGAGATCGCGCGGCTGCAGCGCGAACTGCGCAACCGCGAGCGGGAAGACGGCGCCAGTCCACCGGTTGCCGACGGCGGCATAGACTCGCAATCGGATATCTAGACACAAATGGCAAAATGGGGCAGGCACCCTTTTGCATTCCCACAAATTCCGAGAATACCGACGGGAGATTAAGTTGATGAGCGTGTCCGCTACGGTTTCATCCGCTCTCCTGTCGCCGGCGGCCTGACGATTCGGCATGGAATTCGAATTCTGGTGGCTGCTCGGGTTTCCGCTGTTCTTCGGCCTGGGCTGGCTCGCGGCGCGCATCGACATCGGGCATCTGGTGTCCGAATCCCGCTCGCTGCCGCGCTCGTATTTCAAGGGCCTCAATTTCCTGCTCAATGAACAGCCGGACAAGGCGATCGAGGCTTTCATCGAAGTGGTCAAGGTCGACCCCGAAACGATCGAACTGCATTTTGCGCTGGGCAGCCTGTTCCGGCGACGCGGAGAAACCGAGCGCGCAATCCGCATGCACCGCAATCTGCTCGAGCGCGGCGATCTGGGCCAGGAACAGAGGCTTGCCGCGCTGTTCGAACTGGGACAGGACTACCTCAAGGCGGGATTGCTCGACCGTGCCGAGGAGGTGTTCGTCAAACTGCGCGACACCCCGCATCGCGGTGCCGCGCTGGAAGCGCTGCTCGACATCTATCAGCAGGAGAAGGACTGGAGAAAGACCATAGGCGTGGCAAGCGAGCTTGGCGCCGACCTGGGCCAGCCCTGGAACAAGGAAATCGCCAACTATCATTGCGAGCTCGCGGCGATCGAGATCACGCACTCGCGCGCCGACACCGCGTTGGCGCACCTGGACGAGGCGCTCAAAATCAACCGCAAGTGCGTGCGCGCAAATGTGTTGCTGGGCGATATTCGGGCGGCTGCCGGCGACCACGCAGGGGCAATCGAGGCATGGAAGCGGATCGAGCAGCAGAACCCCGCCTACCTCGCCCTGGTGGCGCAGCGCCTGCTGGAGAGCTACCGCGCGCTGGGCAAGCGCGACGAGGGCTTGACGCTGCTGCGCGGCTACCTCGCCAACTCGCCTTCGCTGGACCTGCTCGATGTGGTGTTCCAGTCGACGCTGGAGGCCCAGGGGCCGGAAGCGGCGCACAAACTGGTGCGCGACGAACTGCGCCGCAACCAGACGCTGCTCGGCCTGGACCGGCTGCTCGACGCAGAACTGCTGGTGGTGCGGCCGGAACGCCGCGGCGACGTGCAACTGGTCAAGAATCTGGTGCACAGCCATACGCAGCGGGTCGCGCGCTACTGCTGCGAGAACTGCGGTTTCAAGGCGCGCCAGTTCTACTGGCACTGTCCTGCCTGCGGCGGCTGGGAAACCTATCCGCCGCGGCGCAGCGAGGAATTCGATTTGACCCCGTGAGTGCACGGAACAGCGAGACATCTGGCAATTGTCATTCCGAGGCCATAGGTCGGGGAATCTGCTTCTTCGGTCCGGCAAAAAAGCAGATTCCTCGCTTCGCCCCGAAGGAAGTCCCCTTGGGGGACGCTCGGAATGACAGAATTGGAAAGTTTTGAGATGCCCTACAATCTATTGTTCGGAGCGTAAATTGAAAATAACAGTGGTCGGTACAGGGTACGTGGGACTGGTCAGCGGCGCCTGCATGGCGGATGTCGGCAACGATGTGCTGTGCCTGGATCTGGACGCGAGCAAGATCAAGATCCTCAATGACGGCGGCATCCCTATCTACGAGCCGGGCCTGCAAGAGATGGTGAACCGAAACCACCAGGCCGGGCGCCTCAAATTCACCACCGACATCGAGCAGGCGGTTGCGTTCGGCGAGGTGCAGTTCATCGCTGTGGGGACGCCGCCCGCCGAGGATGGTTCGGCCGATCTGCAACATGTGGTGGCGGCAGCGCGCAACATCGGCCGCCACATGCGCGAATACCGCGTGGTGGTGGACAAATCCACCGTGCCCGTGGGAACGGCCGACAAGGTGCGTGAGGCCATTGCCGAGGAACTGCGCAAACGCGGCGCCGACATCGGCTACAGCGTGGTGTCGAACCCGGAATTCCTCAAGGAAGGCGCGGCGGTCGAGGATTTCATGCGCCCCGACCGCATCGTGGTCGGCAGCGACGACGAGCGCGCCACGCAGATCATGCGCAACCTCTACGCGCCGTTCCAGCGCAGCCATGAGCGCCTGATCACCATGGATGTGCGCTCGGCCGAGCTGACCAAGTACGCCGCCAACGCCATGCTCGCCACGCGCATCTCCTTCATGAACGAGCTCGCCAATCTGGCCGAGCGCCTCGGCGCGGACATCGAGTGCGTGCGTCGCGGCATCGGTGCCGATCCGCGCATCGGTTACCATTTTCTGTACCCGGGCGCGGGCTATGGCGGTTCCTGCTTCCCCAAGGATGTGAAGGCGCTGATGCGCACCGCGGGCGAGACCGGCATGAATCTGCTCATCCTCGAAGCGGTGGAGCGGGCCAACGCGGCGCAGAAACAGGTGCTGGGCGAAAAGATACGCAAGCGCTTCGGCGAGGACCTGAAGGGTCTCAATTTCGCTCTCTGGGGGCTGGCATTCAAGCCCAATACCGACGACATGCGCGAGGCGCCGAGCCGCGTGCTGGTGGCCGAACTGCTCGCGCGCGGCGCGAGCGTTACCGCCTACGATCCGGTCGCGATGACCGAGGCGCGGCACATCTACAAGGGCGAGAGCCGGGTGCGGTTCGCGGATTCGCCGATGGCAGCGCTGGAAGGCGCCGACGCACTGGCGATCATGACCGAGTGGAAGGAATTCCGCAGCCCGGATTTCCAGAGGATAAAAGAGGTCCTGCGCACACCGGCTATTTTCGATGGTCGCAATCTGTACGAACCAGCCGAGCTCAGGCGCAACGGCCTGGAGTACTATCCGATCGGTAGATTGTGATCGTCAAGGCGCGAGGAGTTCGGGCGTGAAACTGAAACTGCTGCCGGATTTGTCCAAGGCGCGGCTGCTGGTGGTCGGCGATGTGATGCTCGACCGCTACTGGTTCGGCGAGGTGAGTCGCATTTCGCCAGAGGCGCCGGTGCCGGTGGTCAAGTTCGAGCGCACGGAGGAGGTTCCGGGCGGCGCGGCCAACGTCGCGCGCAATGCCACCGCGCTCGGAGCACGGGTGACGCTGCTGTCGGTGGTCGGCGATGACGAGGCCGGCGCGCGCCTGCGCGAACTGGTCGAAGCCGAGCAGGTCGTCGCCTGCCTGCACAAGGATTCGAGCATTCCCACCACGGTGAAGCTGCGTGTGATCGGCAGGCAGCAGCAGCTCTTGCGCATCGATTTCGAGACCCTGCCCAGCCACGAGGTGCTGGAGGACAAGCTGGCCGATTTCGAGCGGCTGCTCGCCGACTGCGATGTGCTGGTGCTGTCCGATTACGGCAAAGGCGGGCTCGCCCATATAGAAAAAATGATCGAACTTGCGCGCGCCGCAGGCAAAATCATCCTGGTCGATCCAAAAGGCGACGACTACTCGCGCTACCATGGCGCTACCATCGTTACGCCCAATCGCACCGAAATGCGCGAAGTGGTGGGGCGTTGGAAAAGCGAGGAAGATCTCACGCAACGGGCGCAGGCGCTTCGACACGAGCTGGGCGCTGCGGCGCTGCTGCTCACGCGCAGCGAGGAGGGCATGAGCCTGTACCAGGAGAGCGGCGTGCTGCAGGAGGCGGCGAAGGCGCGCGAGGTGTTCGATGTGAGCGGCGCAGGCGACACCGTTATTGCAGCGCTGGCCGCCATGCTTGGCAGCGGCGCGACGTTGCCGCAGGCGATGCACGTAGCCAACTGCGCCGCCGGTATCGTCGTCGGCAAGCTCGGCACCGCGGTGGTTCATCGCGACGAGCTGCAGGCGGCGCTGGCACAAGACTGAATCAGGGAACGCGAGGGGATGCATCCCCTCGTTTTGTAACGGATCTGTAAGGGGAAGGCATGTACTACATAGTGACCGGCGCAGCCGGATTTATCGGATCAAACCTGGTGAAGGCGCTGAACGAGCGCGGCGAGTCGGACATCATCGCGGTGGACAATCTCACCCGCGCCGACAAGTTCCTGAACCTGACCGATTGCGAGATCGCCGATTTCATCGACAAGCGTGACTTCGTGGAGCAGCTCCACGCAGGGGAGTTCGAGGGCGCGATCGAGGCGGTGCTGCACCAGGGCGCCTGCTCCGACACCATGGAGACTGACGGGCATTACATGATGGAGAACAACTACCGCTACTCGGTGGCCTTGCTCGATTACTGCCAGGAAGAGGAAGTGCCGCTGCTCTACGCCTCGTCCGCATCGGTCTACGGCGCAGGCACGGTGTTTCGCGAGGTGCGCGAATTCGAGGCGCCGCTCAACATCTACGGCTATTCCAAGTTCCTGTTCGACCAGGTTGTGCGCCGGCGCCTGCCCGATGCCGGCAGCCAGATCGCGGGCTTTCGCTATTTCAACGTCTATGGCCCGAACGAAGCGCACAAGGGGCGCATGGCCTCGGTCGCGTTCCATTTCTTCAATCAATTCCAGAGCGAGGGCCGGGTCAAGCTGTTCCAGGGCTGGGACGGCTATGCCGACGGCGAGCAGAAGCGCGATTTCGTTTCGGTGGAGGACGTGATCGAGGTGAACATGCATTTTCTCGAGCGGCCGGCGCTGTCGGGAATATTCAACCTCGGCACCGGCCGAGCGCAGACCTTCAACGACGTCGCCGTGGCCACGGTCAACGCGTGCCTGCACGCCGAGGATCAGCCTGCGCTCACGCTGGAGGAGATGCGCGCGAGAAACATGATCGAATACGTCGCCTTCCCCGAGGCGCTCAAAGGCAAATACCAGAGTTATACGGAAGCCGACAATGCGTCGCTGCGGCACGCCGGCTACACCGAGCCTTTCCTGACGGTGGAAGAGGGCGTGGCGCGCTATTGCGAGTGGCTGCTTGGCGAATGACGGCGCCGGGGGGGGCTCGCTCCTCCGTGCTTTCCTGAATCAGCTGCCCGAGGCCAAATGCGTCGGGCGTTATTGGAACAATGAGCATGAAACAACCCGCATACCCGAGCATCGAAGACAGCGTAGGCAATACGCCCCTGGTGCGCCTGAAGCGCATCCCCGGCGCCGCCAACGACAGGAAGCACAATCTCGTCCTGGCCAAGCTCGAGGGCAACAACCCGGCGGGTTCGGTCAAGGACCGGCCGGCGCTTTCCATGGTTGTGCGCGCCGAGCAGCGCGGCACGATCAAGCCGGGCGACACCCTGATCGAGGCTACCAGCGGCAACACCGGCATCGCGCTCGCCATGGCGGCGGCGATGCGCGGCTACCGCATGGTGCTGATCATGCCCGAGCACCTGTCGGTGGAGCGGCGCCAGACCATGCGCGCGTTCGGCGCCGAGATCATCCTCACCCCTAAGGCAGGCGGCATGGAGGGCGCGCGCGATCTGGCCGAGAAAATGCGCGACGAGGGCAAGGGCGTGATCCTCGATCAGTTCGCCAACCCGGACAATCCGCTCTCGCATTACGAAGGCACTGGACCGGAAATCTGGCGCGACACGGCCGGCAAAATCACCCACTTCGTTTCCAGCATGGGCACCACCGGCACCATCATGGGTGTGTCGCGCTTCCTCAAGGAGCAGAACGCCAAGGTGCAGATCGTGGGCTGCCAGCCGACCGAAGGTTCGCAGATTCCCGGCATACGCAAGTGGCCCGAGGCCTACCTGCCGCGCATCTACGACGCCGCGCGCATCGACCGGGTCGAGTCGGTGAGCCAGACCGATGCGGAAGAGATGACCCGGCGCATGGCGCGCGAAGAGGGTATCTTCGCCGGCATCTCGTCGGGCGGCGCCATGTGCGTGGCCTTGCGCATCGCGGCCGAGGTGAAGAACGCGGTCATCGTCTCTATCGTCTGCGACCGCGGCGACCGTTACTTGTCGACTGGCGTATTTCCAGACTGATGACACCGGTCCTCGCCTTCGATATTGAGACCGCGCCCGACTGCGACGGGTTGCGGCGGCTTTACGACCTCGACCCGGCGCTCTCAGACAAGGATGTGGCGGAGATCGCGTTTCAGCGCCGGCGTACCGCGGCGAACCACGATTTCCTGCAGCTGCACCAGCACCGCGTGATCGCTATCGCCTGCGCGCTGCGTGAGGGCGACGGATTTCGCGTCTGGTCGCTGGGCACGCCTGAGGACAGCGAAGGCGAGCTGATTCGGCGTTTTTTTGACGGCATCGAAAAATACACGCCGCAGCTCGTGTCCTGGAACGGCGGGGGGTTCGATCTGCCGGTGCTGCATTACCGCAGCCTGGTGCACGGCATTTCAGCGCCGCGCTACTGGGACCAGGGGGAGGCGCATCACGACAACGACCGGCGCGACTTCAAGTGGAACAACTACATCAGCCGCTATCATGCGCGCCATCTCGATCTGATGGACCTGCTGGCGCTGTACCAGCCGCGCAACAACGTGCCGCTGGACGAGATGGCCAAGTTGATCGGCTTCCCGGGCAAGCTCGGCATGGACGGCTCGCAGGTGTGGGGCGCCTACCTCGAGGGCAAACTGCGCGAAATTCGCAGTTACTGCGAGACGGACGCGGCCAACACCTACCTGCTGTACCTGCGGTTTCAGCTGCTGCGCGGCGTGTTCGATGCGGCGCAGTACGAGCGCGAGGCCGAGCTCGTGCGCGCCACCCTGGGAAAGTCGGCCGAACCGCACTGGCGCGAATTCCTCCAGGCCTGGAAATAGCCGATGCCGGTGCTGATCGAATCGCTGGATCGCGAGGGGCGCGGCATCGCGCGCGTCGAGGGCAAGGCGATATTCATCGAGGGCGGGCTGCCCGGGGAGACGGTTTCCTATTCCTCTTACCGGCGCAAGCCGAGCTACGAACAGGCGACGGTGACGGCGATACACGAGCCTTGCGCCGAGCGGCAGGAACCGCGCTGCCCTCACTTCGGCGTTTGCGGCGGCTGCAGCATGCAGCACCTGGAGGCGCGGGCACAGGTGGCGGCGAAGCAGCGCGTGCTCGAAGACAGCCTGTGGCATATCGGCAAGCTGCGGCCGGAGACGATGCTGCGCGCGATCCACGGCTTGACCTGGGGCTACCGCCACCGCGCGCGTATGTCGGTACGTCTGGTGCCAAAAAAGGGAGGTGTGCTGGTCGGCTTCCATGAGCGGAAAAGCAGCTTCATCGCCGACATGACGAGTTGTGAGGTTTTGCCGCGGCGGATTTCTGATCTGCTCCTGCCTTTGCGCCAGCTGATCGGCGGATTGTCGAATCCCACGCGCCTGCCGCAGATTGAGCTCGCCGTGGGCGAAGCGGTCACAGTGCTGGTGCTGCGCATACTCGATCCCCTGAGCGCGGCCGACGAGGAGAGCTTGCGCGCCTTCGCTGCGCAGCACGGCATACAGTTCTGGCTGCAGACCAAAGGGCCGGATACAGCCGAGCCGTTTTTTCCGACCGATGCTCCGCCTCTGTATTACTCCCTGCCTGAATTCGGTATACAGATCCGCTTCCGGCCCACCGATTTCACCCAGGTGAATCATGCGGTCAACCGCATCCTGGTGCGGCAGGCGATGGCTTTGCTCGATCCGCGGCCGGGGGAGCGTATCGCCGACCTGTTTTGCGGCATGGGTAACTTCAGCCTGCCGATTGCGAGTCGCGGTGCCGAGGTGCTTGGCGTGGAGGGCAATGCGGAACTGGTGCGGCGCGCCGAAGCCAACGCGCGTGAGAACGGGCTGGCCGGGCGTGCGCGCTTTGCAACCGCGAATTTGTTCGAGGCGTCGAATTGCGCGATGTTTGGCGGTAACGACGGTGGCGCCGGCGGCGGTTTCGACAAGCTGTTGATCGACCCGCCACGCGACGGCGCGGTCGAAGTGGTGAAGGCGCTGGGGGAAGGCGGCCCGCGGCGCATTGTCTACGTATCCTGCGACCCGGCGACGCTGGCGCGCGACGCCGAGGTGCTGGTGCATGCCAAAGGCTATAGGCTGACCGCCGCCGGCGTGATCAACATGTTTCCGCATACCTCACACGTGGAGTCGATCGCACTGTTCGAGAAACAGTAGTCCCTCGATTGCTGAGCGTGGGGACCAAAGAAAAGGGCGGCCGCAGCCGCCCTTTTTGCATGAAGCTTGCCGTGTCTAGTCGCGGCCGCCCAGTCCCAGCAGTTGCAGCAGGGCGGAGAACAGGTTGTAAATCGAGATGTACAGCGTAAGCGTGGCCGAGACGTAATTGGTCTCGCCGCCCTGTACGATACGATTCACCTGCCACATGATCATGAGCGAAGAAAACAGCACGAACGCGCCGAGTATCACCAGATACAGTACGGGGCTCTGCACGAACATGCTCGCCACGACCCCGAGCATGAGGACCACGGCGCCCACGGCGAGGAAGCTGGTGAGGCCGCTGAAGTTGCGCTTGGTGTTTGAGGCGATGCCGGCCATGACGAAGAACACTGCAGCCGTTCCACCCGCGGCCATCATCACCAGTTCGGTGCCGTTCTTGAAGCCAAGGGTCCTGTGCAGCAGCGGTCCGAGCAGGATACCCAGGAACAGGGTGAAGCCGAGCAGCAGTAATACGCCGACAGAACTTTCCTTATTGCGCTCAATGGCATAGATCCAGCCATAGAACACCGCCAGGATGAGGACGAACGACAGCATCGGGCTGGTGCGCATGAAACCAAGGTCGATATTGGTGCCGATGGCGGCGCCGATGGCCGTTGGAATCAGGGTCAGTGCCAGCAGCATATAAGTATTGCGCAGCACCTTTTGCTGTTGCAGGGCAATACCCTGCGTCGCACCAGGGGTGCCGGTTCGTATGGTTCTCAGTTCAGGCTGCATAATCTCTTTCTCCACATTGTTTCAATACCGCAATTAGACTAAGTCAAAAGTAAAAAAGTTGCAACTGAAACAGTATACGCGTGCCAATGTTAAATATCTATTGCAACAAGGAATTTTGGGGTGGAAATGCGCATTTCAAGTCCGGACTGGTCGCTTGTTCACGATCTTGGCAGTGCTTGCGCCGCCAGGCTGATCCGGACTGCCGCGCGATTCATGGGCACGCCTGCGCTGGGTGCTAAAATAGCTGCCGTCTACGACTAGAATCCAAAATCCGGAAGGTTGGCCGAGCGGTTGAAGGCACCGGTCTTGAAAACCGGCAGGGGCGCAAGCTCCTCGTGAGTTCGAATCTCACACCTTCCGCCATTCCCCCTCCGAGCCATGGTCCCGTTCTATGAACGGTGTTACAAGCCTGCGGTCGGCATCATAATCTGCGCTCAGATGTGATCAGCCATGCGCAGAGGAAAATGGTATTTTTACCCCTTATAGACAAATAGTCCCGCGTTTGCTCAATGTAGCCTAGATAATGCCGTTATTTCGTTGTGTCATATCTTTTGGCCGTTATCGGAGAACTGCTGTCATGGGGCGAATTATTGTTCCAATTCATATGGATGCCTCGCCCCTGGAATTCAGGCTGCAAATGCGGGCTGTCAGGCGCAGTCCTCCATTTTGCCAAGCATCATGATCTCGGAATCCGACAAGCGGGGCAACCCGAAGCGGGTGCCAACGAGGCCCGAAACCACAATCGCTCAGGGCGTTCGCTCGCCGTGCGCTTCTCCGAGCCATCCGCGTCGCCGCGATAGGCGGCATGGTGGTGCCTCATTGGGAGGCATGATTTTTTCGATGGCGCCCGCTGGCCGCCGTTGCGTGAGAGTTTTTCGTGGTCGCGCCGGCCTGGAATCCAGCATCGGCGCCAGACCGGCATCCATGGAGCGGGACACATTGCGACTTGCAAAGGAATCGGCGTGAACCTGGCGGCCGCGGAATCGAACCTAACGGTAACGAGGAACGGGTCGATTGGGAAGTACGAGTTGCTTCAGGAACTGGGCAGTGGTGCGACCAGTACCGTCTATCTTGCGCGCGACAAATTGCAGCAGCATGAGGTAGCCGTCAAGGTCATTCATACGAACCACCTTGAAAGCGAAGAAGCTGCGCTATTCCAGCATATGTTCCTTACCGAAGCGAGGCTCGTCGGCAAGTTAAGGCATCCACATGTCGTCGCGATTCTGGACGCTGCAGTAGACGACAAAGGTTGTTATATCGTCATGGAATTCGTCGACGGATCGACCCTCGAAGAATATTGCAAGCCTGGGCAACTCCCTGCTTTCGAGGTCGCCGTTGATATAGCCTACAAGTGCTCCAAGGGCTTGGCATTCGCCCAGCGCCATGGACTGATTCATCGGGACATCAAACCCGCCAATATTCTCATGGCGCGCGACGGGAGAATCAAGATTACCGATTTCGGCGCTGCCCTGAGCCCGAAACTCGCGCAGATTACCCATATCTCCGGACTCGGCTCAGTGGCGTATATGTCGCCGCAGCAAATTCGCGGCGACCAGCGACTTACCTTCCACACGGACATTTACTCGCTGGGAATCGTCCTGTTCAAGATGCTTACCGGCCGCACGCCGTATGTCGCGCAGTCGATCGATGAATTGACCGACCAGGTCGTCAACAAGGACGTGCCGGCGCCGAGCAGCTTGCGCGAAGAAATACCGCCGCAAATCGACAGGATCATCCAGCGCGCAACGGCACGGGACCTCGACAGCCGCTACCGTACTTGGGACGAGTTCGCCGCAGATCTCGCGAATGCGGCCACTCTAAACGCGAGCAAAGTGCACGTTGTCTCCGAAAAGGACCGGTTCGCCACACTTCGCGGCGTACCGCTGCTCGCGAATTTTTCAGATAATGAGATTCAAGCGATTCTGCCGGGAACGCTTTGGCGTCAGTTCGCCCCTGGTGCGCGGGTTCTGTCGGAAGGCGACGAGGGATATTCCTTCTTTGTACTGGTCGAGGGAAAACTCAAGGTGATGAAGTCGGGGCGCGAGGTCGGCGAAATCGGCAGTGGCGACTGGTTTGGCGAGATCGCCTACCTGACGCGAGGGCGCGTCCGGCACACTGCGACCGTGGTGTCGGTCACCGATGTTCGCGCGGTCGAGTTCAATCCAGACCTCGTCTGGGTGCTTCTTGAAGGCGCGGAGCGAAAAATCGACGCGATGCTGCAGGAGCGGCTGGCCCGCCGTTTCGAGGAGATGAACGTCAATCTGGCGCGGATACGCGGTGAAATCCAGACCGAAGCAAATCAGGAAAAGAGCGGTGATCACCGGATGATGCTGCACCCGGTTAGCGACACCAGCCTCCGGCGCACGCATGCGCCGGACTCTGTGCGCGGTCCGATCGTCAAGGCGATCGACAATCTCGATCTCAGCCTCCTGGACACGGCGAGAGAAATTCGCGAGTCGCAACAACTCCTGGCGACTTCGTTTGGGGATATGACGGCGCATTTCGCGCAGGTTCATTCCATTGCCGCAGCCGGCGAAGGGCAGGGGACTGCGCCGAGCGGAACGCTGAGCGCATTGCGCGGTGTCGTCGACGCCATCACGGTGGAACTGCAGGTGGAGGATTCCCTGAACCAGCTTCTCGGCAGGGCTTTGAGCAGGATCGAATCGATTTCGCAGGCGCTGACCCAAACGCGATCCATGGTGGGGCGCGCGTGCGCCACGCAAGAGGCAGCCAAACGCAACGAAGACGTTCTGGCGGCGCTCGGACGCGAGCTCGAATCGCTGAGAAATTCCGAGCAAGCGAAGGGGGAGCACAGATTCGATACGGCGCCGGGAAGCGTAGACTTGTTTTGACGGTTTTTTTACTTGGCAAAGATTATCGGCCCCAGTGGGCAAACGACGTAATCTGGAATAGTTAAACATTAAGGAAATTGTATGGCGCGCTCCATTTTGACGGTAGATGACTCGAGCACGATGCGGCAGATGCTGGGTCTTATTCTTCAGTCCGCGGGGTACGAAGTGGTCCAGGCCACGAACGCGGAAGAGGCACTGAAGCGCGCGAACGAGAGCCAGTTCGACATGGTCTTGACCGATCAGAACATGCCGGGCAGCGACGGCCTGTCGCTGGTGCGCTCGCTACGCACCCTGCCTGCATACGCAAAGACGCCGATTATCATGCTGACGACCGAATCGTCGGACGAAATGAAATCCAAAGGCAGGGAGGCGGGCGCGACCGGGTGGATGGTCAAGCCATTCGATCCGAACCGCTTGCTCGAAATCGTCGGCAAGCTTGTCGGTTGATTGCGGCGGACATTGGACCCGTGGAGGTGCGCGCAGGTGCGATGACGCCGGTGGCATGGTGACATCGCAGCCGTGCTGCGGTATCGGAGGTTTCCGAGGATGAGCATGCCGTGGCGCGACAATAGCTGGAACTGGTTCTCGGAGATATGCACATGACGATACGCGTGCTCGTCGTAGACGATTCGGCGCTCATCCGAAGTGTGCTGCAATCCATCATCAATGAGCAGTGGGACATGCAGGTGGTCGGTTTGGCGCCCGATGCGCGCATTGCCCGCGAGTTGGTGCGCGAACTCAATCCGGACGTTATCACGCTGGACGTCGAAATGCCCGGCGTAGACGGGCTCACTTTTCTGCAGCAACTAATGCAGGAAATGCCGAAGCCGGTCCTCATGGTGTCCTCACATACCCAAGCCGGCTCGGATATCGCATTCCGCGCGCTCGAAATCGGCGCGGTCGATTTTATCGCCAAGCCAAAGCTCAGCGCCGGCAGTGCTCAGAATTACGGTGATCTGCTTGCTGACAAGATTCGCGC
This sequence comes from Burkholderiales bacterium, assembly GCA_014860395.1. Lineage (GTDB taxonomy): Bacteria > Pseudomonadota > Gammaproteobacteria > Burkholderiales > SG8-39 > 2-12-FULL-64-23. Next base: position 17,065 of record JACZJU010000078.1, read on the forward strand.
GGCGTCGCGCGCGCGCCTGGAACTGCATGCGCCGCATCGACCGTTCGATGCCCTGCCCGCCCTGGCAGCAGGCTCCACGGAGAAGGCCAAGAGCGCGCCGCCGGCTACGCCCAAGGTCGCCTTCATGGGAGCGTCCACGGGAGGCACCGAGGCGATCCGCGCGATTCTTGCGGCCATGCCGGTGTCCTGTCCGCCCGTGCTGATCGTGCAGCACCTGCCGGAGAATTTTTCACGACCATTCGCCAGCCGGCTTGATGGACTGTGCCAGATAGCTGTAAAAGAGGCCGAGCACGGCGAGCCTTTGCTTCCGGGGCATGCCTATATCGCGCCCGGAAACGCGCACCTGACAATACGCGAGGCAGCCGTCCACCGCTACGTTGTGGAGCTGACGCACACCGGTTTCGTGAATCTGCATAGACCATCGATTGACGTTCTGTTTGGTTCCGCTGCGAAATGCATGGGAAGCGGCGCAATCGGTGTCATGTTGTCGGGGATGGGTAAAGATGGTCCGTCCGGAATGCTAGAACTGAAGCAATCCGGCGCGCGCACCATCGCGCAGGATGAGAAATCGTCGGTGGTGTTCGGCATGTCACGCGACGCGATCCAGCTTGGGGCCGTGGAAGAAACCCTTCCCTTGAGCGGTATAGCGACGCGGCTTTGCGAGCTGGCGACGGCGCCTGCCGCGAGTGATGCATAGGAGGCTTTGTGCGGGCGCTGTTAATCGACGACGACCCCGTGTTTCGCCAACTCCTGGCGGAGATGATTGCGTCCTGCTGCCCAGAGGTGATCGTCGAGCACTATGATCCCTTGGTAAAGGGCCGCCCGGGCGCGGACTTCGCTTTGGCTGAATTTGACCTGGTGTTGCTGGACTATCGACTCGGTCAGGACGATGGGTTGGACTGGCTGCAGGATTTCAAAGGAAGGCCCGACTGTCCGCCGACGATCATCCTGACAGGCGCGGGAGACGAGACGGTGGCGGTGCGCGCGATGAAGCTCGGCGCGGACAATTATCTGTCCAAGCAGCGCTTGTCGAAGGAAGCGCTCGCGCAGGCCATACAAGAGGTCATGCCCGGCAGCGTGCCCCAGGCCGGCAGCACGCTGCAAATGGACGCACCTGCGGCAGTTCTGCCAAAGGCCGAACTGCATCTTACCGGCTACCGCATGATCAAGGAAATCGGCGAGGGCGCGGGATCACGCGTGTTTCTGGTCGTCCCGGAGGGGGGCGGCGAACCCGTGGTGGCAAAAATACTTCTGGAAGAACTGGTCAAGGATCATGAATTTCTTGCACGCTTTCTCAATGAATACAAGATCGCCGCGAAGATCGAGAGCGACTACGTCGGCAAGATATTCAACTATGGCTTCAGCGATACCAGCATTTACATACTGATGGAATATTTGTCCGGTGGAGACATGCAGCGCTACTTCACCGAACAGCGCGTCAGCCAGGGGCAGATACTCGCGATCTTCCGGCAGGTCCTCATGGCACTGCGCGATATCCATGCGGCCGGTGTTCTGCACCGCGACTTGAAGCCGCACAATGTCATGTTTCGCGCAGATGGCAGCGTTGCGCTGGTCGACTTCGGGATTGCAAAATTGATAGACGAACCCGGCATCACGCGACAGGGTACCTTGCTCGGCAGTCCGACCTACATGAGTCCGGAGATGATTCTGGGTCGCCCCGTCGATGCCCGCGCCGATCTTTACAGCGCAGGGATCATGTTATTCAAGATGCTGACGAACACCCTGCCTTTCCAGGGCGAGTCGGCGCAGGAAATCGCCGACAAGCACATCAACGCCCCGGTCCCGCCGCTGCCGCGCTCACAGGACGAATTTCAGCCGCTGATCGACAAATTGTTGGGAAAGCAGCCTGATGAACGCTTGGCGTCCGCCAATGCCGCCCTGCAATTTATCGATAAGATTTTCTATGGCCAAGAGTGAACAGCGGCATAGCCTGATTTTCACGATCGACAGCGCGAATGGCCGGTTTGCGATCGCACGCCGATAGGGTCAAGCGCGCGGGGATGTGGCGCCCCACTACAGGCCTGGCGGCGGGAATGGCTGGCGCGGTCGCGGCGCTTGTGGGCGCACTGTACCTGCACCTGACCACCCTGCGCGAACCGGCGATCTGGGGCATTGTAGGTGCAACCGCGATGTTGGCGGCTGCACTGGTTCTCCTGCGAGCCGAACGGCGCAAGCGCGCAGCCAGTGTAGCCATGCTGGTTGAAGCAAAAGAGCGGCTCGCGTATGCAGTAGAGAACGCTTCCCTCGCCGTGTGGGACTGGGATATCAGGTCCGGGCAGGTCCGTTTCAATGGGCTCTGGTCGACGATGCTGGGCGGCGAGCCGCGCGATTCCACGATGACGGCTGCACAGGCGAGGGCGCTGGTGCATCCGGCCGATCTGGGTGATCTGCGCGCGCGCATAAGAAGCCTGCTGCGCAACAAAAGCGAGAGTTACGATCTTGAGCACCGCCTGCGCACGCAAGGCGAGTACCTATGGGTGCGCAACCGCGGCAAAGTGGTGCAGCGCGGCGCGGACGGCGGGGTCGTGCGCATCATTGGCGTGGTTACCGACATCAGCAAGACCGTTGCCGCGGCGGAATCGTTGCGCAAGAGCCGGGGCCTCATGCTGTCGCAGCAGGCCGATGTCCTCCAGTTTCTGCAGGAGGCCGTGCGTCAATGGGGGGACATCAGCGTGGTTCTCCCTCAGGTGACTGAACTCACGGCGAAAGCACTGCGTGCCGAGCGCGTCAGTCTGTGGCATTACGACGAAAGCGGAAGCAAGATCGTCTGCGCGGATCAATACGAGAATTCCACCGACCAGCACCAGTCAGGCATGGAGCGCGATCCGTCGGACCTGCCCACGGGCATGAAAGCACTTGATCCGCGATCCGGCGCGACAGACGATTCGTGGTCCCTGGCGAAGGACCGGAATCAGTTCTTCGTCGACGATGTCGTGGCGTTCGCACCCGCAGCGATGTATCTGCCGATACTAAGATCCGCGAAGCAGATCGGCGTGTTCGAGATCGAGCGCAGCGACCGAGTCTCGGCGCGGGCGGAGGGGTGGACTTCGGAAGAGCGGCTCTTCGGCATCATGATCAGCAGCCTGGTCATGCTGCTGATGGAACAGGATGCGCACCGGCGCATTATTGCCGACCTGAAACGCGCGCAGCGAGAAATCAAGGATGCGCTAACGCGCGCGGAAGAGGCCGCGCGCGCCAGGGATGATTTCCTGGCCACGGTCAGCCACGAACTGCGTACGCCGCTCAACGCCATCATAGGGTTCAATACCCTGATGCTGGAGAAAGCCTGTTCGCCGCAGGAAAGCGCGCGCTACCTCGGCTTTGCCCGCGATGCCGGAAAGGCTTTGCTCCTCCAGGTCAACGACCTGCTGGACATGGCGAAGATCGAAGCCGGAAACATCGAGCTTGAGTCCATCGGTTTCGATCTTCGCGAGCTGATTGAGCGCTCGGTGGATATGGTGCGCGGGGATGCCCGGAACCGCGGGCTGGAAGTGCAGACTTCGATTTCCGCGGAAGTCGCCCGATGGGTACGCGGCGATCCGGCGCGCTTGCGCCAGGTCCTGCTTAACCTGCTGAGCAACGCAGTGAAATTTACCGCGCGGGGATCGATCTTCATTGGCGCCGCGCTGCGCGCGGATGGAAAATTGGAGATCAAGGTCGCCGATACCGGCACGGGAATCCCGCCGGACAGGCTGGGCAAAATATTTGAGAAATTCTTTCAGAGCGACGTGTCGATTACGCGCCAGTACGGCGGCACCGGTCTCGGCCTGGCAATTTCCAGGAGCCTCGTCAACCTGATGCGAGGGACGCTTTCCGTTGAGAGCATGCCCGGAAGCGGCAGCACGTTCTTTGTGGTGCTTCCCTTCGATCCGGTCGCGGCGCCTGCATTGCCCGCGGCGGCCGTGCGCAAAGCCCGTGCAGGGCGCGTTCTCGTGGTGGAAGACCAGGCGGCAAACGCCATATTGGCCAAGGCGCTGGTCGAGCATCTCGGCCATGAGGTGGAGTCGGCGGAGAACGGATTGGAGGCGATCGACAAACTGACGCGTCAAAGTTTCGACCTGGTGCTTATGGATCTGGCGATGCCGGTGATGGGCGGGCTCGAGGCGACGCGGCGCATCCGCAATCTTGCGAACCCGATGAAGGACGTGGTCATCGTTGCCGTGAGCGCGTCGGCCTATGCGGCCGACATCGAGCGCTGCAAGGCGGCGGGCATGAACGACCATCTCGCCAAGCCGATTGAGTTGGAGGCGCTGACGCAAATTCTCGATCGTTGGCTCGCGCCCATCGGCGAAATGCCCGCAAAGGAGCGGCGCAGCGCAGAGGCCGCATCTGGCGATCCGCATATCGACAAACTCGTGGCCGCGATCGGTTTGCGTGCCGTGAGGAATGTCGCCGCCGCATTCAGGTCTGTCCTGCCGCAGCGGCTCGCGCTTTTCCGTGCTTCCGCGCTGGAGAAGCCGGCGATCAAGGTCGAGGCGCACAATCTCGCCGGCATTGCGGCGACGCTGGGATTCGCGCAGCTTGCTGAAATTGCGAGCGAGGTCGAGCATCGGTGCGAGACGCGCGATCCGATCGGCGAACTCATGCCGGAGCTGATCGCCAGGTGCGAATTCGCCGAGCGCAGCCTGCAGTCCCTGTTGCCCGGTGATGGGCGTTCCTGACAAGCGCCGTGGCAACTGAGAGGGGCGGAAGCGCCATGAGTTTGTCCGTGCTGCTCATCGACGATGCGGCGGATTTTCGCGCCCTGTGTTCGGAATTCATACGCGCGCATTGGCCCGAAGCGTCGGTCGAGCAATGGGATCCGATCCTGCAAAAGCTGCCTGCGGCCGACCGCGATCTGTCGCACTACGATGTGATCTTGCTGGATCTGCACCTGGGCAAGGATGAGGATGGCATCGAGTGGTTGAAGAATCTGCGCGCGCGCGCGGGCTGTCCGCCGATTGTGGTCATCACTGGCGCGGGAAACGAAGCGGCGGTGCTCAAAGCGATGCGAGCCGGCGCGATCGACTACCTTCCAAAGGCGACGCTGTCGGTCGGCAGGCTCGCCGAGGCTATCGGCGAGGCGCTTGCCCTGCCACTAGGTCGCTGGCCTTCGCCCGGCGCGCAGCGAGCACAGGCTGCGAAATTCGCCGATTCAGCGCCCATTCAGATCGAGGGGTATCGGTCGCTGCGCCAGATCAGCACCGGCGTGACCTCGGTGATCTATATTGCCGAGCGGACTTCCGATGGACTCAAGGTGGCGATCAAGTTCCTGAGGTTTCGATCCACCCAGGACAAGGAGACGATGCGGCGGTTCGCCCAGGAACGGGAGATCGTCTCCGCCATGGAAAGCCCGCATGTGGCCAGAATCTACGAAGAGAACGCTATCGGCGACCGAACTTATATCGTCATGGAATATTGCGAAAGCGGGGATCTGAGCAAGAAGATCGCCGATGGCATCGAGCCTACGCAGGCAGTTGAACTGCTGTACCAAATTGCCGAGGCGCTCGAGGACGTGCACGACAAAGGGATCATCCACCGGGACCTGAAGCCGGCCAACATCATGTTTCGGCGTGACGGCAGCCTGGTGATCATGGATTTCGGGATTGCCAAGCTTGCCTTGGGCGACGCGCAGATCACGCAAGTCCCTAGCCTGCTCGGCACCCCTTACTACATGAGCCCGGAACAGGCTGCAGGAAAGTCGATCGACTTGCGCTCCGATCTGTACAGCGCCGGCGTAATCTTCTATGAAATGCTGACGCGCAGCAAACCGTTCGCCGACTCCAGTTATCTCGTTGTCATCGACAAACATCTGCATGCGCCGGTACCGACATTGCCGACCAATCTGGCGCGCTACCAGACGGTGGTCGAGCGCCTGCTGGCAAAGCTTCCGGAGGACCGGTTTCGCGATGCGCGTGAACTGCGTTCGCTTCTGGATGCGCAGTTCCGCGGCCACGGCCAGGCATCCGCGCCGCGCAAGACTTAGAGGCCATTTCAGAATTAACGAAATGGCCCCCGATTTAGGGGAGTATGAGGGGAGGTATCCCCTCATTTTGAAATAGGCATTTAGGGAATCTCCGCCAGACTTTTGCGGTAGGCTTGCGGCTACCGGCGCCGCTAGACGGGACTGGCGGGAAACGCAGTCACGGATGCCCGAGTACGCGCCGCAAGACAAATAAAGGAAACCTTATGCCCCAGCCACTCTTGTTCACGCCACTACGCATACGCGAACTCGAACTCAAAAACCGGGTGGTGGTCGCGCCCATGCATCAATATTCCGCGGTGAAGGGTTTTCCCACCGACTGGCATGTAATGAACGCGGGTCGCTACGCGGCGGGCGGTGCCGGGCTGGTGATACTGGAATCGACCAAGATCGAGCGCCGCGGCTGCGGCACGGTGGGCGACCTCGCTATCTGGGATGACGCCTTCGTGCCGCACTTGGCACGCATCGCCGACTTCGTGCATCAGTGCGGCGCCGCGGCCGGCATCCAGCTCGGCCATTCGGGACGCAAGGCGCGCATCCAGCGCCCGTGGGAAGGCGGCCGGCCGCTAACGCGCGCCGAAGCCGAACGCGCGGGCATCGAGGACTGGGATGCGTGGGAACTGGTGGCGCCGAGCGCGCTTCCGGCGGACGAAGGCTCGCCCGAACCGCGCGCGCTTGCGCGGGAGGAAATCCGCGGCATCGCCGAGGCCTGGGGCAGGGCCGCGGCGCGCGCGCACGCGGCCGGCTTCGACGTGGTTGAAATCCACGGCGCGCACGGTTTTTTGATTCACGAATTTCTTTCGCCGCTGGCGAACCAGCGCACGGACGAATACGGCGGCACGGAGGAAAAGCGCATGCGCTTCGCGCAGGAAGTGTGTGAATGTGTGCGCGAGCACTGGCCACCGGGCAAACCGCTGTTTCTGCGCCTGTCAGCCGAAGACGACGCTGGCTGGGGCCCGGCGCAGAGCGCGGCGCTGGCAAAACGGGTGAAGCCGATGGGGGTGGACGTGATCGACTGCAGCTCGGGTGGCATCCTCGGCAAGGCTCCCGCGGGCGCGGTGAAGCCTGCCTATGGCTATCAGGTGCCTTATGCGGAGAGAATCAAAAAGGAGGCCAAGATCATGACCATGGCCGTGGGCCTGATTGTGCACGCCGAGCAGGCCGAGAGCATACTGCGAGAGGGGCGGGCGGATCTGGTCGCGCTCGCGCGCGAAATGCTCTACAACCCGAACTGGGCCCTGGACGCCGCACAGAAACTCGGCTGCGATCCGAAGTTCATGCTGGCGCCGCCGCCTTACCGCTATTGGCTGGAGCGGCGCGCGGTCACGGTGCCGGAGGTGAAGCCCTCGACTTTCGGCACGAGCTAGGCGCTATTTTTCCTCGACGCGCAGCAACACGATGCGGTCGTTGTAGGTATCGATGACCCATACCAACGGTGCGCGCGCCAGCACCGCCTCCGGCTTGTAATAGGCGTTTGCGCCGCGGCCGCGCTTGCCGGTGCCGAGCATGCCGAGCAGGCGATGACTCTTGTCCAGCAGCAGGATGCGATGGCTGTCCTCGTCGGCGAGCCAGATGCGATCGCCGTCGAAACTGAGGTACTTCGGTCCGTTCAGCTTGAGCGCCGCGCCGAAACTCGAGCGGTGCTTCAGCGCGGAATCGAAAACCTGCACGCGGTCGTTGCCCGAATCTACGACATACACGCTGCCGTCCGCCGCTACCTCGATATCGTGCGGGTTGGCGAATTCGCCGTCATTGGCGCCGCCGCGTCCGACCGTGCGCTCGAGCCTGCCGTCGCGAAATACGGCCAGCGTACCCGAGCCGGTGTTGGTTGCGATAACGCGTCCGTCCGGCGCAACCGCCACGCCCTCGGGGCCGGAAAGCCCTTTCAATTCGCCTACGAGTTTCGCCGCCGCGCCTTGCACCTCGTAGATCGCGATGCGGTCGTTGCCGGTATCTGCGACCAGGAGTCGCCCGCCACTGTCGAACTCGGCGTCGTGCGGATACGACAATTGGCTTGCGCCGAACACGCCGACAGGATTGAGCGTCATCGCCTCCAGCACCTGGATGCGGCTGTTGCGCATGTCGGTCACGTAGATCAGTTTGCCGTCAGGCGAGAACGCCGCATCGTGGGGCTGCGACAGCCCAGCGGCGATTTCGGCCAACTGGGTGACCCTCAACATCGGTTGCGCCCACGACGGTGCGGCGAGCGCGAGAAACGCAGCGAAAAAGATGGTGCGCATGGTTCCTGCCCTCCGCAAGTAGGGACTCAGTTCGCCTCGATCGCGCCGAGACGCAGCGGCGTGCCCGAGCCGTTCAGTTGGAAAACACTGCCGCCGCCCGAGGGTGTTCCTGAGTCGGTGAAGGCATTGATCGTGAATTGATGCGTCACCAATATTACCGGCGGTCCGTCCGCGGGTAGCGTCGCAAGAAAACTGCGCAGCGCGGCAACCTTGGCATCGCGCTCCTCCTCGCGTTGGTAGAACGAATTCAATGCAGGAAGCACCTCGACCGCGCCAAGTTTGAGCAGTCGCGCGGTCTCCACGCAACGGCACCACTGGCTGGAATAGACTTTCGCGCGCGGAATGCCGGCCTGCGCAAGCCGCTCACCCAGCGCAGCGGCCTGCGCCCGGCCTCTGGCGTCGAGATTGCGCTGCGTGGTGCAATCATCAAGCCTGAAGTTCGGCGGATCCCCCGTGCCCGGGGCGTAGGCGTGGCGCAGCATCAATACCCGCCCGGGTTTGGCGAGTTCCGCCAGCGGCAGCGCATCCGCAGCCCACAGTCCGCGTGCCGGAAGGGTCGCAAAGACCAGCCATAGTGAATAAAAGAATGCGCGCCTCATGGTCGTGAAGGCGCGGCTGCGCGCGACGTACGCCACGCCGTGATCGTCTGCGATATGGCGTCGAGTTCGCCGACTACCGTTACGCTTGGCGTTTTACGCCGGGCGAGCGCGGCGTTGCCCCCACCCGCCCAAAGGGCAATATTGCCGGGCAGGCGCCGCCGCAATTCTTCCAGTGCGTCCCAAACCTGCGCCGCTGGGAAAGCGGCACTGAAGGACAGGGCTACGACGTCAACGTCCTGCGAGCCGGCCGCGAGCACGATTTCCTGAACCGGCGTCTGCGTGCCCAAGGACACGCAGGCGCAGCCCTCGACCGCGAACAGGGCCTGCGCCATCAGCAGTCCCAAGCCGTGTTGTTCACCGGATAACGTCGTCAACAGTACGCGGGGCGCTGCGCTGGTGCGCTGCATGGCGTTGAGCGCGCCGTGCAGAACTGCCTGCAGCGCTTCGGTGTAAAGATGTTCTTCGAAAATCTGAAATTCGCCCCGCGCCCAAAAATCGCCGACGGCCCGATTCAGCGGCACGATGGTATCGAGCAGGAACGGCCGCAGCCCCTGGCTCATCAGCGCTTGGCCAAGTTGCAGACGCAGCGCGTCGACCCGGTGCGTCTTGATCAGATCGAGCAAGGGCTGGAGTTGCTCGGGGCAGGTCTGGACATTACCTTGCTCTCCGGCCAGGGCGCCGAGTTCCTCCAGAGACAATTCGACAATCTTTCCCGGGCGATAGCCCAGATCGAGCAGACGCTTCAGGGCGCGCAGCTTTTGCACTTCCGCGGGGCTGTAGACCCGTTCGCCGAACTGGTCGCGGCCAGGTGTCGGAAAACGGTAGCGCTTTTCCCACACCCGCAGGATGTCCTTGGAGAAACCGGTATCGCGCTCGACCGCACCTATGCTCAGGCCAGAGACCATTCCATCCACATGGGTATCTATCATAAATTGTCCTGGACAAATGGTTGACAAAAGGCTTTCAATTGACGTATTGTAGCACAAATGTTCAGTTTGACTAGGACAAACTAAGGTTTCCAGGAAGTTTGTCTACCCTGTTGCACCAAGATTCGAACAGCGTGCAGCGGCGGATGCGAATCGTATTTTTCGAAGCCGCAGAATGCGCCAGGCGATACGCGCATCTCAAGTTAAGAAAGTTAGCATTTTCAATTACATAAGGCCACGACATGAATGCACCTGAGCGCTTCTTTCTCCCCGACATCCAGGCGACGCCGGATCGCCGGCTGGTCGCCATCGATCGCGTCGGCGTGAAGTCCATACGCCATCCGGTCACCCTGGCGCGGCTAGACGGCAGCACGGCGCCCAGCGTGGCCACGTTCGACATGTACGTCGGGCTGGCACACGACCAGAAGGGCACGCATATGTCGCGGTTTCTCGAACTGCTGCAGCACCATGCACAGCGACCGCTGGACGCGGGCGGCATACGTGCGCTGATGGACGCGATGCTGCAGCGACTCGAGGCGCGCACCGGCCACATCGAAGCGCGTTTTCCCTATTTCATCAGCAAGGCCGCGCCTGTGTCCAAGGTGCAGAGCCTGCTCGACTACGATGTCACGCTGCAGGCGCAGATGAATGCGCAGAGCCGGTACCGGTACACGATGAAGGTGGTGACGGCGGTGACTAGCCTGTGTCCATGCTCCAAGGAAATCTCCGCATACGGGGCACACAACCAGCGCTCGCATATCACCATAGAAGCCGAACTGGTACCCGGCGCATCCATGGGCATCGAAGGCCTGGTGGCCATCGCCGAGGCGCAGGCCTCCTGTGAAGTCTACGGGCTGCTCAAGCGCCCCGACGAAAAGTACGTCACCGAACGCGCCTACGACAATCCCAAATTCGTCGAGGACCTTGTGCGCGATATCGCCCTCGCATTGAACCAGGACATACGCATAGCCGCCTACACCGTGGAATCGGAGAACTTCGAGTCGATCCACAATCATTCGGCTTACGCCCTGATCCAGCGCGACAAGCGCATCCCGGAGTAGGGCCGTGCGCATCGCAGTTATCGGCTCCGGCATCGCCGGACTTTCGGCGGCATGGTTGCTCGCGCGCAGCCATGAGGTCACTCTGTACGAAGCCAACGACTACCTCGGCGGCCACACCCACTCGGTGGACGTGACGCTCGATGGCATAAGCCACGCGGTCGACACCGGCTTTCTGGTATTCAACCACCGCACCTATCCCAACCTGACGGCGATGTTCGATCACTTCGATATCGATACGGCGCCCTCGGAAATGTCTTTCGGCGTCAGCGTGGGCCAGGGGCAGATCGAATGGGCCGGCAGCAGCTTCGCCAGCGTATTTGCACAGCCGTCCAACCTCGCGAGGCCTGCGTTCTGGCGCATGCTAGCTGACATCGTGCGCTTCAACCGCGCGGCTACCCGCATCGCCACTGCTCACTCGAAGGACGTCGATTCGGAGCTCACGCTGGGGGAGTTCCTCCAACTTGGCGGCTACGGACCCGCGTTTCGCGATTGGTATCTGCTGCCCATGGCGGGTGCGATCTGGTCCTGCCCGACGCAGACCATGCTCGCCTATCCGGTGACGACTTTCGCGCGCTTCTGCCACAATCATGGTCTGCTGCAAATCGTCGACCGCCCGCAGTGGCGCACGGTGCGCGGCGGCGCGCGCGAATATGTGCGCCGGATGACGCGCGACATTCCTTCGATCCGTCTGCACTGCGGGGTAGATTCGATACGCGCGCAGGACGGCGCGGTGTCGCTGCATACGCGCGATGGCATCGAAATCTACGACCGGGCGGTGCTCGCTTGCCACTCGGATCAGGCCTTGGCGCTGCTGGGGGAGCAAGCGAGTGCGGCCGAGCGCCGCGTCCTCGGCGCCGTCAGCTATCAGTCCAACCGGGCGGTGCTGCACACCGACACGGCGCTGCTGCCCTTGCGCCGCGGCGTATGGTCGGCATGGAACTATATCGTCGAAACAGCCGGCGAGGCGGGCGCCGCGCCCGTCGGGGTGAGTTACCTGATCGACAAATTGCAGCCGCTACCGTTCAAGCGGCCGGTCATCGTCACGCTGAATCCTGCGCGCGCGCCGCAGGCGGACAAGGTGATCGCCGAGTTCGATTATGCGCATCCCGTGTTCGACCGCGCCGCCATCGCGGCGCAGCGTGCCCTTCCCGCAATACAAGGCCAGCGCGGCCTGTGGTTCTGCGGCGCGTGGACAGGCTATGGTTTTCACGAGGACGGGCTGAAGTCGGGACTGGCGGTCGCCAATGC
>JACZJU010000079.1 GCA_014860395.1 Burkholderiales bacterium
ACGCCGACCACGGTGGCCAGGGCCGCGCCTGATTCGAAGCCGAATAGGCTGATGGCGGCGGCCACCGCCAGTTCGAAGAAATTGGAGGCGCCGATCAGCGCGGACGGACAGGCGATATTGTGCTTTTCGCCCACCGCGCGATTGAGCCAGTAGGCGAGTGCGGAATTGAAGAACACCTGGATCAGGATAGGCAGCGCCAGCATGGCGATGATCAAAGGCTGCCTGAGTATGGCCTCGCCCTGGAAGGCGAAGAGCAATACCAGTGTCAGCAACAGCGCCGAGACCGAATACGGACCGATCGTCGCCAGCGCGGACTGGAATCGCGCTTCGCCGCCGGCCAACAGCCACTTGCGCCAGAGCTGGGCCAGGATTACCGGAATGACGATGTACAGGACCACCGAGGTGATGAGTGTGTCCCAGGGTACGCTGATCGAGGAGATGCCCAGCAGCAGCGCCACGATGGGCGCGAAGGCAAATATCATGATGGTGTCGTTCAACGCGACCTGCGACAGCGTGAAGTAAGGGTCGCCGTCGGAGAGTCTGCTCCAGACGACCACCATGGCGGTGCAGGGCGCCGCCGCGAGCAGGATCAGGCCCGCAACGTAGCTGTCGATCTGCTCGGCAGGCAACCAGGGCGCGAATATCTGGCGCAGGAAGATCCAGGCCAGCAGAGCCATGGAGAATGGCTTCACCGCCCAGTTGACGAACAGGGTCACACCTATGCCCTTCCAGTGCTCCCTGACCTGGTGCAGGGCGCCGAAGTCTACGCGTACGAGCATTGGAATGATCATCACCCAGATGAGCAGGCCAACGGGGAGGTTTACCTGGGCAAATTCCATCCTGCCTATGGCCTGGAACAGGCCGGGCAGCATCTGGCCCAGCGCGACGCCGGTGACGATGCACAGGAACACCCACACCGTGAGGTAGCGCTCGAACACGCTCATCGGCGCGGTGCCTGCTTTGTCGGCGGCAGGTCTGCTCTGGGTGCTCATCGTCTATAAGCCCTTATCATGGATGCGACCAATCTGGTCGAGTTCGCGTTTGATCGCTATCGCATCGAGCGTGGGGAGCGGCAGGACGGCAAACAGGGAGATCCGCCGATGCAGCAGCTTGAACGCAGTGGCAAAGGCTCTACGCTTCTCATCGTCGCTTCCTGTTATCGCGGCCGGGTCTGCGATGCCCCAATGGGCCGTCATCGGCTTTCCCGGCCAGATCGGGCAAACCTCGCCCGCCGCGTTGTCGCAGACTGTGAATACGAAATCCAGATGCGGGGCGCCGGCTGCAGTGAACTCGTCCCAGTTTTTGCTGCGCAGGCCACTGACGTCCAGGTTATGTTTTTGCAGCAGTTCGACGGCATAGGGATTTACGGTCCCCGCCGGATGGCTGCCCGCGCTGAAGGCGCGGAAACGGCCTTTGCCGACACTGTTGAGGATGGCCTCGGCGAGAATGCTGCGCGCCGAGTTGCCGGTGCACAGGAAAAGCACATTGAATGCGCGTTCGGTCATTCAAAACTCCAAACACATTAGGGGGCGGGACTAGCGCACGGACGCAGCACGACGCCGCTTGAGCGGGCTGGTAGCCGCCGCCTTGGGCAGACATTGCCCGCCCTGGCAGCAGTTGTCGGTGAGGAAGGCGAGCAGCGCGTCCATAGCCGCGTAATCGGCAACATAGAAAATGAACCTGCCTTCCTGTCGTCCGCGGATCAAGCCGACGCGGGAGAGGTGAGCGAGATGGAAGGACAGCGTCGCGGGCGCCAGTTGCAGCTTCTCGCAAATCAAGCCGGCATTGACGCCGTCCGGCCCCGCCTGCACCAGCAGGCGGAAGATGGCAAGCCGCGTTTCGTGTCCCAGTGCGGCGAGGCTGCTGCTGGCGGATTCTATTTCCATGTTTCCAGTATTATGGAAATAACATGCCGTGTCAACCGTCCCCTCATCTGCTTCCGGTGTGGCGGTATGTTTTGAGGTTTATCAATAGGCACTTCCACGCGGGCCGCAAACTTGAACGCGCGCGCATCAGCGCGAAGTTTCTCGGAATCGGTCGAGACGGATGCGCGCGATCGTACAAACCCAGCGATGCGAGGTGCTGAAATGGCAAAAACATCCTTTCCCCTGTCCCGGGTCTACCGCTTGATCGAGCCGGGGCCGGTGGTGCTGGTCACAACCGCCCAAAAAGACCGGGCGAACATCATGACCATGTCATGGCACACGATGATG
>JACZJU010000080.1 GCA_014860395.1 Burkholderiales bacterium
TCATGAAACTGCACTTAAGCATACTCGACCAGTCGCCGATCATCAGCGGCCACACGCCCGCGCAGGCGGTCGCGGAAACCGTCAAGCTGGCGCAGGCGGCCGATGCGCTCGGTTACCACCGCTACTGGCTCGCCGAGCACCATGCGGTGGCCGCGCTCGCCGACCCCTGCCCGGAAATCCTGCTCACCCGCGTCGCCAGCGTGACCGCGCGCATCCGCGTCGGCACCGGCGGCGTGCTGCTGCCCTACTACAGCGCGCTCAAGGTGGCCGAGGTGTTCCGCATGCTGGAGGCGCTGTTTCCGGGACGCATCGACCTGGGCATCGGCCGCGCACCCGGCGGCGACCTCGCCACAGCGCAGGCATTGTCGAGCGGCCAATACTCGGCCGCGGACCATTTCGTCGAGCAGGTGCAGGACCTCGTCGGCTTCCTCGACGATGCGCTGAGCGCGGACCACGCCTACGCGCGGGTGAAGGCGATGCCGGCGGGCTCGTCCGCGCCGCCCATCTGGTTGCTCGGTTCGTCGGACTACAGCGGCGCGCTCGCCGCAGCGCTGGGCCTGCGTTTCGCCTTCGCCCATTTCATCAATGCGCAGGGCGGTGACATGGTGACGCGCGCCTACAGGAAGCGTTTCCAGACGTCGACGCGCGAGGCCGCGCCGCACGCGGTCGTCTGCGTCTTCGTCATTTGCGCCGAAACTGCGACCGAAGCGGAGAAGCTTGCGTCCTGCGTGGACCTGCGTCGGCTGCAGATGGCGCAAGGCCTGAACACGCCGATCCCGACGCTGGCCGAAGCCGAGTCGCAAAAATACTCGGAGCGCGAACTGGCCTACATCCGTTCGCAGCGCGCGCGCGCCGTGATCGGCGATCCGCGCCAGGTACGCGAGCGGCTGCTCGAATTGCGCGAGCAATTCGACGCCGACGAACTCATGATCCTGACCATCACCGGCGATTACGCAAGCCGGCTCAAGTCCTACGAATTGCTGGCGCGGGAGTTCGAATTGCAGTGAAGGCTTCGCGCAACCTGACGCTCAAGCTCGCCGCGCCCACGGATACAGCGACGATCGCGGTGATGTCGCGCGAGCTCATCGAGACCGGCCTGCCCTGGACGTGGACGCCCGAACGCGTCGCGCGCAACCTGTCCCAGCCCGACACCCTGGTGCTGACGGCACGCGACGCTGCCGTGCTCGCCGGTTTTGGCATCATGCAGTTCGGCGACGAGCGCGCGCATCTTTCGCTGCTCGCCGTGCGCCCCGATTACCAGCGCCAGGGCATTGCGCAGCGCATGCTCGAATGGCTAACCGCATCCGCCCTTACCGCCGGCATTGCCAGCATCCATCTGGAGTTGCGCGAAATCAACCTGGTTGCGCGCCGCTTCTATCTCAGCCAGGGATTTGCCGAAACCGCGCGCATCACCGGTTATTACCGCGGCGTGGAGACTGCAGTACGCATGCAGCGCGAGATCAGCGTTAAACCCTAGACCGGCGCGTATCAATTTGTGGGAGCGAGCTTGCTCGCGAATCGACTAGTTCGCGAGCAAGCTCGCTCCCACAGCTCCCCCTACATTGAAATAGAGCCCTCGCGGAAGTCGGTCTTGTCCAGCCACACATTGAGGAGGACTGGCTTGCCGGCCTTGGCCGCGGCGCGTGCGCGCTCCAGTGCCGCGCCCACTTCGGCGGTTTTGGTCACCAGGATGCCCTCGGCGCCGAATCCCGCCGCGACTTCGTGGTAGGCGCTGCGCGCGAGCACCGTGCCAACATCGTCGTTCAGCATTTTCACCTGTTCGCGCGCAATCTGGGTCCATCCGGCGTCGTTGCCGACGACCGCGATGACCGGGATGCCGTGGCGCACGAAGCTGTCGAACTCGCTCAGGCCGTAGCCGCAGGCGCCATCGCCGTAGACGATCCAGACTTCGCTTTCGGGACGGCACAGGGCCGCGCCCAGCGCAAAGCCCGCGCCCACGCCCAGGGTTCCGAACACGCCGGGGTCTAGCCAGGAAAGCGGGGCGCGCGGATGCACGATATAGGAGGCAGTGGCGACGAAATCGCCGCCGTCGGCCACCATCACGGCATTGTCCCCGGCAGTCTGTTCGAGCGCACGAAAGAATGCGATCGGATTCACATACTCGCCCTGCGGCTGCGCTTGTTCATCGATCTCCAACTCGCGCTTGAGGTCGCGCGTGCGCAGTTCCTCGATCCAGGAGGTCCAGCGGCGGCCTGCCTGCGCCAACGGCGCGGCTAGGCGCTCGAGGAACAGACCGGCGTCGCCGATCGCGGCGATGTCGGGCTTGCGGTTCATGCGCGCTTCCTTTGCGCTGCGGTTGGCCGCGATCAAGGTGGCGCTGCGGCGCACGTGACGGCCGTAGTCGAGACGGAAATCACAGGGCACGCCGGCGAGCAGCACGCAATCGGACTCGCGCAGCGCGGCTCGCCGCTGGTGGCGCATTTGCAGCGAGTGATCGCGCCCGAGCAGTCCGCGCGCCATGCCCGACAGGTAGACGGGAATGCCGAGCTGCGCCACCGCCGCCGCGATGCGCGGCGCCGCGGCCGCGATCGACAGGGCCTGGCTGCCGATCACGATCAAAGGCCTCTCGGAGCGCGCCAGCGCAGCCGCCGCGGCCGACACCTTGGCTTCGCCAGCGACTGGCGGCAATACGGCGCGCGCACGCGGCGCTGCCGCCTCGCCGCTGCCGGCGAACATCTTCTCCACATGCCGGTTGAGATAGAAGCGCAGCAGCCGGTCGGGGATGCTCGTACCCTTGCCGGCGGCCTCCGCATACCACTGGCGGATGCTCGCTTCGTCGTAGAGCAGGTCGACCGGACATTCGATGCACACCGGTCCCGGCACGCCCGAGCGCGCCACGACAAACGCTTCTTCGACCGCCGGACCCAGATCGCGCACTCGCCGGATTTTGGTGAACAGCTTGACGTGCGGCGCTATCAGCGGGCGCTGGTCTATGTCCTGCAGCGCACCGCGGCCCTGCAACGCGGTCGGCGCGGCGCCGCCGAACAGGACGATGGGCGACTGCGCCAGCTGTGCGTTCTTGAGCGCGGTAATGGTGTTGCTCAAGCCCGGGCCCGCAGTCACCGCGGCGACGCCCGGCACGCCGGTCAGGCGCGCCACCGCGTCGGCGGCGAACACCGCGGTCGCCTCGTCGCGCACGTCGATAATGCGCATGCCGCGCGCCTTGGACGCAGTGAGTATCGGCGAGATATGGCCGCCGCACAGCGTGAACACAAAGCGCACGCCTTGCACCGCCAGTGCCGCGGCTACGCGATCGCCGCCGTGGCTAACAGTCGCTTCCATTTTCATCTAGTTCGTCCCCCTGTTTTCGTGCGTGGCGACGTGTTGCTGCACCAGCACCTTGTAGTCGATCTTGCCCACGCGCGTCTTCGGCAGTTCGGCACAGAACTCGATCGCGCGCGGGCAGGACCATTTGATCAGCTGCGCGCGGCAGTGCTCGATCAGCGCGCGCTCCGTGTCCGCGTTCGCTTTCGCCGGATCCCTCAGCACGACGAAGGCCTGCACCCGCTCCACCTGCGATGCGTCCGGCACGCCGGCCACGCAGGCCTCGGCCACCAGCGGATGCTTGTACAGCACGTCCTCGACCTGCGAGGGGTAGACGTTGAAACCCGAGGATTTGATCATGCGCTTCAGGCGCACGGTGAAATAGAAGAAGCCGTCCGCATCCATTTTGCCCAGATCGCCCGTATGCAGCCAGGTGCGGCCGTCGGCATGCACCCGCAGGGTTTCGCGCGTCGCCTCCGGATCGTCGAGGTAGCCGAGCATCACCGCCGGTCCGGCGACGCAGATTTCGCCTTCTTCGCCCGGCGCGACTTCCTCCGCCGTGCCGACGCGGCAGATCTTGGCCAGCATATCGGGGAAGGGAATACCGATCGAGCCCTCGCGATACTCGTCCAGCGGCGTCGCCATGATCGCTGTGACCGCCTCGGTGAGGCCGTAGCCCTCAAGCAGTTTCACACGGCCGCCGCGCTCGGCCACGAGTCGCTCGAAGCGTTCCTTCACCGGCCGCGGCAGCGTGTCGGCGCCGGAGAAGGTGGCGCGCAGGCACGACAGGTCGGCCTTCGCCAGCGACGCATCGCGCGTGAGGGCGTCGTACAGCGTGGGCACGCCTACCAGCAGGTTGGGCCGCTTCGTGCGCAACAGCTTCGCCACGGTCGCGGCGTCGAACATCGGCACCAGGATGGACCTG
Organism: Burkholderiales bacterium; assembly: GCA_014860395.1. Lineage (GTDB taxonomy): Bacteria > Pseudomonadota > Gammaproteobacteria > Burkholderiales > SG8-39 > 2-12-FULL-64-23. The sequence continues at coordinate 4,211 of JACZJU010000080.1, forward strand.
CCGCCTGCCATGAACGCGGCGTTCACGCACACGCCCAGGCCGAAGCCGTGGAATATCGGCAGGATCGCGAGTATCGAATGCCCCTCCGCCAGACCACCCCAGGCGGCAGCCTGCATGCCCTCGGCGATGAAATTGCGGTTCGACAGCAGGATGCCCTTGGGCAGGCCGGTAGTGCCGCCGGAGAACAGGATCGCCGCGGGGTCGTCCGCGGTCGACGCGCCTCGGGCCGTCTCGGCATAGGCGCCGGCCATGAGATCGGCCCACCAGTGCACGCGCGCATCGGCAGGCACCTTGGGAATCTTGCGCCCCTTGGTGAGCCAGAAGCCGAATTGCTTCACCGGCGATAGATAGTCGGGGATGCGCGCGAGGATCAGCTTTTCCAGCGGCAGCTTCGGCCGAACCGCGGTGAAGCGCTCATAGAAGGCGTCCAGCGTGAGCGCGATGCGCGCGCGGCTGGCGTTGAGGTAATGCTCGATTTCGGGCGCGGTGGACAGCGGATGGATCAGCGCGGGCACGGCGCCGAGCTTGTTCGCCGCGTAGAACGCGATCACGCCCTGCGGCGAAGTCGGCATCGAAATCAGAATGCGATCGCCTGCCGCAAGGCCCAGCGCGGCGAGCGCGTTGGCGCAGGCGTCTATCGACGCAAGGAATGCGCCGTAGGTCGAGGTCGTATCGAGAAAATCCCAGGCGATCGCCTCCGGCACGCGCGCCGCCGTCGCAGCCACCGCCTGATACAGCGTGACCTCGGGATAGCTCAAGCTCGGCGGCAGCTTGCCGTAAAAGCGCAGCCAAGGGCGGGTCTGGGTCATGGTAGCCTCGAACGCAGGGAAAACCGACGTACCGATCGCGCCGGCGGGCAGTTTTTTTGCGATGCCATCCTACACCCGGCGCGGCGCGAGGGATAGCTGGCGCGCGCGTACCGCTCTGCGCTCCGATGGCGCTGCAGCGGCGGGCCGCTTGCTCTATGATCCCGATGTTTCCGCATGAACGGTTGATGATGATCAAATCGTCAGCGCCGATTCCAGTCAAGACTGCGGACTAGTCGACAGGTATCGACCGTGAACAAACCTGAGAACCTGGCGGGCGATTTCTGGGGCGGCCTCGCCGCCATGCTGGTCGCCCTGCCATCTGCCATAGCGTTCGGCGTCACCATCTATGCTTCGCTCGGCGGTTCCTTCGCCGCCTATGGCGCATTGGCGGGCATTCTCGGCACTACGGCCCTCGGTCTCGTCGCCTCCCTCGCCGGCGGCACCAAGCGGCTGATCACTGCGCCCTGTGCGCCGGCAGCGGCTGTGCTCTCAGCCTTCGCCATTCAGCAAGTCGCGCTCGACACGCCGGATACGACGATCCTTCTGCTCCTCGTCGTGCTGGCGCTGATGACCGGCGCGCTGCAGATGATATTTGGTCTCGTCGGCCTGGGGGGGCTGATCAAGTACATGCCTTACCCCGTGGTCAGCGGCTACCTTTCCGGCGTCGGCCTGATCATCATCGGCAGCCAGGTGCCCAAGTTCCTGGGCGCGCCTGCCGACGCAACCCTCTGGCAGGCGCTTACGCTGCCGGCGATGTGGCTGTCGCAGAGCATCGTCGTCGGGATAGTCACCATTACCGTTATGGTGCTTGCACCGCATTGGACCAAGGCAGTGCCGGGAGCGATCCTGGCGCTATTGGCCGGAACCGCAACCTATTTCCTGCTGTCGCTGGGCGACCCGGCGATGCTCGTGCTGGAGAAGAATCAACTGGTGGTCGGAGCGCTGGGCGGCGAGGGGGGCAGCTTCACCGGGGGCATGGCCGCGCGCTGGCAGGGCGTGCGAGGCTTGGGTTTGAACGACCTCAGGGGCCTGCTGGTGCCGGCACTGACCCTGGCAGTGTTGCTGTCGATCGATACCCTCAAGACCTGCGTCGTACTGGATGCGCTGACGCGTTCGCGCCACAACTCGAACCGCGAACTGATCGGCCAGGGCTTGGGTAACGTCACTGCCGGCCTGATCGGCGGCATGCCTGGCGCCGGTCAGATGGGCGCCACCATGGTCAACATGTCCAGCGGCGCCGTCAGCCGCATGTCCGGCGTCATAGAGGGCGCACTGGCGCTGATCGCCTTCCTCGCACTCGGCAGCCTGATCGCCTGGGTTCCGGTCGCGGCACTGGCAGCGATTCTGATCGTCGTCGGCATACGCATGATCGACCGCCACAGCTTCCAGTTCCTCAAGTCCCGGCACACGATATTCGACTTCGCCGTCATTCTTGCCGTGGTCACGGTCGCGCTGACGGTGGGCTTGATCCCGGCATCCGGCACTGGCGTGGTGCTGGCCATCGTATTGTTCATCCGCGAGCAGATCCGCGGGCAGATCGTGCGGCGCAAGGTCTATGGCAACCAGTCTTTTTCCAAGCAAATCCGCCTGCACGACGCCATGAAGATTCTCGAGCAGCGCGGCGATCAAGCGGTGATCTTCGAGCTGCAGGGGAGCCTCTTCTTCGGCACGGCCAATCAGCTGTACACCACCCTGGAGCCCGAGATCAAGACGCGCAAGTACATCCTGCTCGACATGGCTCGCGTGCAGACGATCGACATCACCGCCGCCCACATGCTGGAGCAGATTCGCGACATGATGGCCGAAAAGGGCGGCTTTCTCGTGCTCGCCAGGTTGCCGCACAATCTGCCCTCCGGTCTAGACATGCAGAAATACATGGATCAACTCGGACTTGCGCCGCTCAAGAGCGCAGCGCGGATTTTTGACGAACTCGACGCAGCGCAGGAGTGGGTCGAGAACCGGATACTCAAGGAAGCCGCGCTCGAGCACGCCGAGGAGAAGCTGCTCGATCTGCACGAACTCGGATTGTTCAAGGGACGCAAGGAGGAGACGCTAGCGGCGCTCGAACTGCGCCTGGACAAGCGCTCATTCAAGACGGGCGAAAAGATATTCGGCCGCGGCGAAGCGGGCGATGAACTGTTCCTGATCCGCAAGGGGTCGGTACGCATCATGCTCCCGCTTGAGGGCGGTCAGTCGCACCACGTCAGCAGCTTCGGACGCGGCGACTTCTTCGGCGAGATGGCCTTCCTCGACGGCGCTGCCCGCTCGGCCGACGCCATCGCCTTCACCGACGTCGATCTCTTCGTGCTCTCGCGCAAGACCTTCGACGCCTTCGCCGACGAGCACAAGAAGGCCTCGCTCAAGCTTATGGAAGGTCTCGCCAGCGCGCTCGCCGGCCGCCTGCGCTACGCCAACGCGGAGCTGCGCGCGCTGCATATGTACTGAACCGGGCTCGCGGTCTATCGCGGCTGGCGCTTTCCGCTTTTCTTCTTCGGCGCGAGTTTCGCGATCTCGGTCTTGGAGAAATACCAGTCGGTGTAGTCGTAGCCCGCTTGCGCCCGCGCTTCGGCCTCCTTCGCCGTGGCGGGGGGCGGCACCATCACTTTGTCGCCGGGACACCAGCCCTCGGGGGTGGCCACGCCGTGCCGGTCGCTGGTCTGCAGGGCTTCGAGCAGGCGCAGGAACTCTTCCACCGAGCGGCCGTTGGTCATGGGGTAATAGATCATCGCCCGGATCTTGCCCGCCGGATCGATGACGAAGGTCGCTCGCACGGTGGAGGTGTCGCTGGCGCCAGGCTGGATCATGCCGTAGTCGTGCGCGATCCGCATCGACAGATCATCGATGATGGGAAACGGGATGTCCACGCCGAACTTTTCCTTGATATTGCGAACCCAGGCGAGATGCGAATAGGTGCTGTCGATCGACAGGCCCAGCAGTTCGCAGCCCAGCTTCTTGAATTGGTCATGATGCTTGGCGAACGCCAGAAACTCCGTGGTGCATACCGGAGTGAAATCCGCCGGGTGCGAAAACAGAATCAGCCATTTGCCGCGGTAGTCCTGCAGCGAGCGCAGACCATGGGTGGTCCTGGCAGTGAAATCCGGGGCCGGTTCGTTGATGCGCGGAATTCGCGCGGTCCAGACATTTTCCATTGCTTCCTCCTGTGCTGCGGAGTTCGTCTCCGCGTGTCTACACTTAGAGCCTATTTCAAAATGAGGGGACATCCCCTGCGGGGACTTCCTTCTGGGCGCATCCCCTCATACTCCTCTAAAGCGGGGGCTATTTCGTCAATTCTGAAATGGCCTCTTAGTCTTAGTCTTTGAAGCGGGCGATGATCTCGGGTGGGATGACCCCCGCTTTCATCCCGTCCGGATCGTTCGGGTCGCGCAAGCCCCACACTCTCAACTCGCGCCCCTCGACGACGATGTTACCGTTGTTGTGTATCCGGTGCTCGACGACGAATACCTTGCTGCGCCATTCGCCGATCCAGCTCTCCAGCGTGATCACATCGCCGAACCGCGACGGGCCGCGAAAGCTGGCGCTGGCATCGACCAGCGCCACCCCCGCCATTTGGTATTGCGGGAATAGTTGTGCCCAGGGCATGCCGCGGGAGCGGAACATCCGTTCGGTGGCGCGGTCGAACCACTGGAAATAGCGCGGGTAAAAGACGATCCGGGCCGGATCGCAATCGGCGAAGTCGACGATGATTTCCATGCGCGAGGGCGTCATTCAACTGCCTATGAATTCGCGGATCAGCCGGTTCAGCCGTTCGGGTTCCTCGTGCATCACCCAATGCGAAGCCTCGGGCAGGCGCTCGATACGAAGATCGGGCACGCAGTCCTCGATCCCGTCCAGATTGCCCGGCAACAGCGCCTGGTCGCGCATGCCCCAGACCACCAACGTCGGCACACGCACCATGAAATCTGCGGGATCGAGCTTCACGGCGCGCGCGCCCGGATCGTCGCCGATCGGCGGATACAGCGGCGAAGCGCGGTAGTAGTTGAGGCTGCCGCTTAGCGCGCCCGGCCGCGACCAGGCCTCGACATAAATGGCCCTTTCCGCCGGATCGACCGCGCCCCGCCCCCATCCTTCCAGTGTCATTTTCGCCAGGCGCTCGTAATTGTTCTCCGACAGCACGCGCTCGGCCTTATCGCTGCGCAGCAGGTTCATGTACTGGCTCGCATCCTGCTGCGCCTTGTTATGCGCCAGTTCGCGCGCGAAGGTCACCGGGTGCGGCGCATTGACAATGACAAGCTTACTCAAAGTCTGCGGGTGCGCCATGGCGTAGCCCCAGGCCACGGCCCCGCCCCAGTCGTGCGCCACCAGCACGAACTTCTTGTGCCCCAGATGCTCGGCCAGCGCTCGCACATCCTCGATCAGAATCCGCGCCTTGTATTGCTTCACCTCGGCCGGGCGGTCGGAGAGGTTGAACCCCCGCAGGTCCGGCGCCACTGCGAAGTGGTCGCGTCCGAGATCCTCCAGCTGCTGCTTCCAGCAATACCAGAACTCGGGAAAACCATGCAGGAACAGGATCAACGGCCCCTGCCCGGCATGTGCGTAGTGCAGGCGCACGCCGTTGACGCTGGCGTAGTCGTGATGAATTTCGGTCAA
>JACZJU010000081.1 GCA_014860395.1 Burkholderiales bacterium
TCTGGAATAAGTTCAATTCTCATTGGCAGCCGCGAATATACGCCCTAAAGTCAAGATATTCAATCTCTTGAACAGGTTCGACCATATTCACTTCTGTTGATCGTGCCTGGAAAGAGCTGCGCGGCCTGCAGAAACGGGCTACCCGCGCTCGAGAGTGGCGTGGCCAACCTCCGGGCGCGCCGGGAAAACAACGCTCAATGCGTGTGAGGTTTGGATCCCGGCTTGTCGACGTGCCCTGGAGGTGCGTCATGGCCCATCTCGACCAAGCCGCTGTGCGAATGTCCTTCACTCGCGGCCACCATGTCTTGATACTGCTCGGGAGTAAGCGCAGGAAGGCGACCGAGGAAAGCCGTCAGATCCCATATGGCTGAGTCCTCGATTCCGCCTTTCGACCAGGCCGGCATCGCGGAAGCCTTGATGCCGTGTTTGATTATCCAGAACCGCCGAGCAGCCACATTGGTGGACTCTCGTTCGATCGGGCTTTTCGTCAGATCCGGTGGCGTTGGGTAGAGACCCCGTCGAATTTCCGAGTTCGGCATGCCCGGGGCCAAGTGGCAATCCACGCACATTGCCTGATAGTTTCCAGCGCCGCGGCCGACCCGCTCGGGATCCGACAGATCGGCGGGCGGCGTAATATCGCGCACCCGGCGCGCGATCGCGCGTTCCCGTGCGTCTTCGATAAACTTGAACACGATCGCTTCATGCGGCGTATCGGCAGAAACGTCGATGAAACCGCCGTAATAAACGATGGCGCCGAACGCGCCGGCGAGCGCCGAAGCCGCCCCAAACACCGCAAGAACCCACAGCAGTAGCTTTCCCATCATCGTTCGTTACGTTCCGCCATTTCGCGCACTATCGCTACGTGCCACGGCAATCAAGCTGACGATGTACGCGCTGCCCATGCCGGAAAATCCCTTTCAACATGCTGTCAACCCATGGTCGCCAGAACCGGAAAGGCGTTCAACAGCCAGAGCGCGAACTGGGTAATCTGGCCGGTGATCATGGCGATGCCCATGAACACCATCACCGCGCCAGCCCCGATCTGCAGCGACCGTCCGATGCGCCCTATCGATTTCCGCCATTCAAGGAACGCGTCTGTAAACATCGCCGTGGCCACGAACGGAATTCCCAGCCCGAGCGAGTAGACGCCGAGCAGGACGACGCCGCTGGAAACCGTGGCGGTCACCGCGCTCAATGTGAGAATTGCACCCAGCACCGGCCCTATGCATGGCGTCCATCCGAACGCAAACGCCAGCCCGATGAGATAGGCGCCCAGCGGTCGCGCGCCTTTGATAGTTCCGTGAAAACGCAGGTCGCGTTGCAGCCATGGCATTTTCAGCATGCCGGTCATGAACAGTCCGAAGGTCATCACCATGGCGCCACCGACGAGATTCGCTTCGTTCTTGTGGCGCAGCAGCAATTGTCCGAGCCCGGTCGCGCCCGCACCGAGGATGACGAACACCGTGGAAAACCCGAGCACAAAGCAAAAGCTCAGCCCCAGCACCGGGAGACGCCAAGTGGTATCTCTCTCGTGATGGGCGCGCGAAATCCGATCGCCGGCGACATAGGAAATATAGCCGGGCACCAGAGGCAACACGCACGGGGAAAGGAACGACACAACGCCGGCGCCAAACGCCGTTAGCAGCGCGATCATCGATATTTCTGTCATCTGCGCTCCACGCTAGTCCGCTGTTCGCCAGTCCGCGCCGCCCAGCCAAGGGCATCACACTATTGATTTCCGCAAATACGCATTTGATGCAGATCAAACGCCTGCCGTTTCGGCCATTGCCGGCGCGACAGGTGTGCGTCAAATGCCCCCCGGGAGGAGATTTGTAGCGCAGCGTAACAGCCCGGGCTGGCGCTACCCGGGCGTACAACAAGACAACGCGGGGCATACATTCGCGTGATTCAATGGAAACCAATGCAGCCGGACGTGCCGACGCAGGGCAGAAGGTCTAGCAGGATTCCGAACTTTATCAAATGGAGAATAGATCATGAAACGAGCAACCAAAGTAATAGTCACCATCGGCGCCGCCTTGTCTCTGGGCTTGGCAGCTGCCGCGGTCAACGCGCATCCCTACGGCTACGGCCCGGGCGGCGGCGGCGGTCCCGGCTACGGCCCGGGATACGGCATGATGGGCGGCTACGGTCCGGGATACGGCATGGGGCCGGGAATGATGGGCGGCTACGGTCCAGGCTACGGCAGGGGCCCGGGAATGATGGGCGGCTACGGTCCGGGATACGGCATGGGACCGCAGGCCATGTTCGGCGCCTACCCCGGCGCCACCGAGGAGCAACTTGCCGGAATGAAGTCCGCACTCGGCATCACGGACAAGCAGGACGCCGCATGGCAGAAGTTCGCCGACAGCGTCAAGAAGCAGAACGAGAACCGCCAGGCGTGGTTCGCGAAGATGCAGCAGGCGCGCGCCGCGGGTTCGGCGCCGGAAATGCTCGCGCAGCAAACCGAGATCATGAAGCAGCGCCAGGCTGAACTGGCGGCCAGCTCCGCGGCCATGAAGGACCTGTATGCGGCGCTCACTCCGGAGCAGAAAGAGATCGCGGATCAGACCCTCAACGGTGCCTGCCCCGGATGGACCCAGGGCTACCGCGGTGGTCCGCGGGGTTACGGGCGCTGACCCGAGCATGAGCGGGGCGGCATCGCCGCTCCGCCTCTTGACCATGACTACCGGACTTCGAACCCCTGTGCACCTTCGCGCGTTGTTCGTTGGCTGCAGGAGACAAAGATGATGTGGGGATATGATGGATACGGATTCGGGGGTGGCGGAATGGGCATAGGCATGCTGTTGTTCTGGGGGCTGGCCATCGCCGCCATCGTGGTGCTGGCGCGCAGTTTCGGCGGCAAGTCCGGCGGCGGCGAACCCCGGCTGCGCGAGAAGACGGCGCTGGACATACTTAGCGAGCGCTATGCGAAGGGCGAGATCGGCAAGGTGGAGTTCGAGGAGAAGCGTCGCGACCTCTCGGCCCGCTAGGCGCATGACGGTGGATACGCAACGCAGAAATTTTCTGAGGGCCGCAGGCGCAACAGCGGTAGCTGGCGCTCTGCCCTTCGCACCCTGGTCGAGTATGGCGACGGCGGCGACGGACAAATTCACGCCCGACGTCGACATCGAACTCGTGGCGCAGCCGGATGAACTGCAGCTGCTCCCGGGCCGGCCCACGGCGGTGTGGCGCTACGTTGGCCGCGTGCTGAAAGGTCCCGCAGATGCGCTGCAGACGATACCCGGCAGCTATGCCGGCCCCATCTTTCGATTGAAGACGGGACAAAAGGTCCGCATTCGCTTCCTCAATAGAATACGGCAACCCAGCATCGTGCACTGGCACGGCCTGATCGTTCCGGAGCAGATGGACGGCCATCCGCGCGACGTCGTCCCCACGGGCGGCGAACACTTATACGAATTCGAAGTCCGCAACCGCGCCGGCACCTACTGGTTCCATCCGCATCCGCATGGACACACGGGAACCCAGGTCTACGGCGGCCTTGCCGGGCTGTTCCTGGTGAGCGACGACGAAGAGCGCGCGGCGCGGCTCCCGGACGGCGATCGCGACATTTCCATCGTGCTCGCCGACCGCACATTCGATGCGGCGAATCAGCTGGTGTACGAAGGCGCAATGGGCGGCGGCATGATGGGCGGCATGACCGGCTTTTTCGGCGAGCGCATCCTCGCCAACGGCCGTCCTTCGCTGTCGTTTCCTGGCGCGGCCGGTGCGTACCGTTTGCGGCTGCTCAACGGCTCGAATTCGCGCATCTACCGCATCGCGCGGTCAGACCGCAAATCTCTGGTGGCAATCGCCTCTGACGGCGGCCTGCTCGCCGCGCCTGTGACGCGCCCGTTTCTTGTGCTCGGGCCAGCGGAACGGGCCGAACTCTGGCTCGATTTCCACGACGAATCAGCCGGCAGTCGCATCGCACTGATCGCCGAGCCGCTGGACTTCGGCGGTCCGGGCATGGGAATGATGGGCCGCGGCAGGGGCGCCCCTGCGCAGCCAGCGGCGCCCCAGGCGTTTGCGCTGTTTACGATCGGCAAAGGAGCCGGCCGCCAGGCGCTCCCGAACCGGCTGGCCGACCTCGCGCTGGCCACCGTGCCACGAGAAACGCAGCGGCGGGAATTTGCGCTCACCATGGGCCATATGCGCTGGGGCATCAACGGCCGCACCTTCGAAATGGAAGCGGTAGCACCCGACGAGCGCGTCCGCTTCGGCGACACCGAGGTGTGGGAGTTCAGCAATCGCACCTCCATGATGGCCATGCCGCATCCCATGCACATCCACGCGGCGCAGTTCCGCGTGATCGAGCGCCTGGGCACACCGCCCGGTCTCGCCGGACTGCGCGCGGGCTTCCTCGACGGTGGCGTCAAGGACACGGTGCTGGTGCTGCCCGGAGAGCGCGTGCGGGTGCTGCTGACTTTCAACGCCTTTCGCGGGCTGTTTCTCTATCACTGCCACAACCTCGTGCACGAGGACATGGGGATGATGCGCAACTTCCGCATCGCTTGAAGGCGGTCGCGGCGCCCGGCCGCGAAAGCACATGCTTGGGTGACTGGCGACAAGTGCCTTAGAATGGGACTTTCGCCTCCGGTTGCCGCGCATGTCGACCAACGTCCATAGCCAATTTGTCGCCTGGTTCCGCTCAGCGGCGCCGTATTTCAACGCCTTCCGCGGCAAAACCTTCGTCATCGCCTTCGGCGGCGAGGTCGTGGCCGACGGCAAGTTCGGCGTGCTCACGCAGGACATCAACCTGCTACGCAGCGCCGGCATACGCCTGGTGCTGGTGCACGGGTCGCGCCCGCAGATCGAGGCGCAACTGAAGCTGCGCGGCGCGCGTTCTCACTACCACGCCGGAATACGCATCACCGACGCGGTGGCGCTCGCCTGCGTGAAGGAGGCGGCGGGCCTGCTGCGCGTGGAACTCGACGCGCTGCTGTCGCAGGGTCTGCCCAATTCGCCCATGGCGGGCGCGGCGATCAACACCGTGTCCGGCAATTTCATCACCGCGCAGCCGATGGGCGTGCTCGACGGCGTCGACCTGCAATACACCGGCACCGTGCGCAAGGTGAATACCGCAGCGATCGAGTCGCGCCTCGCCGTGGACGACCTGGTCATCATTTCCAGCGTCGGCTATTCGCCCACCGGCGAGGTGTTCAACCTGTCGATGGAGGACGTGGCCGTCGCCATCGCCAAGGCGCTGTGCGCGGAGAAGCTGGTGTTCCTCAGCGACGCGCCGGTCGAGGATGCGCGCGGCCGCCTGATGCCGGAACTGTCGGCGGCCGACGCCGAGCTGCTGCTCGCGCAGGGCAAGAACCTCACCGCCGACACGCGCCTGTATCTGACCCATGCGATGGAAGCGGTGCGCGCCGGCGTGGCGCGGGCGCACGTGGTGTCGCACAAGGTGGACGGTGCGCTACTTCTCGAACTCTTTACCCACGGCGGCTCGGGCAGCATGATCACCGCCGACAAGCTGGAGCGCCTGCGCCCGGCCAGCATCGACGACATCGGCGGCATCCTGCAGCTGATCGAGCCGCTGGAGTCCGACGGTACGCTGGTATTCCGCGGACGCGAACTGCTCGAGCGCGAGGTGCACAGCTTCTTCGTGATCGAACACGACGGCGTGATCGTCGGCTGCGCCGCGCTCTACCCGCTGGCGGGCAAGGCGGCGGAACTGGCGGCGCTAGCGGTACGGCCCGAATACCGCACGCGCGGCTATGGCGAGAAACTGCTGGAGCATGGCGAAGTCGAGGCGCGCCAGCTCGGTTTCAAGAAGTTGTTCGTGCTCACCACGCGCGCCGCGCAATGGTTCGCCGAGCGCGGCTTCGCCGAGGTCACCGTCAAGGCGCTGCCCGAGCCGAAAAAGTCGCTCTACAACCTGCAGCGGCGTTCGAAGATCCTGCTGAAAAAACTCTAGACGCTGCTTCTCCGTCGTCTTGAATGCCGCCGCATGGGACGAGAGTACTCGCGCGCTGCGCGCGCCAACCGTGTTTTCCGTACGGATGAAAAGCGCATCCGTACGGAAAACACGGTTACTGTTAACAACCAGGACAGCGCGGGGGTTTTATACAAGATCCTCGATTGTGCACGGATGTGCTTTTCATCCGTGCACAATCGAGGATCCGCGCGGACGGGCCGCCGTCCGCGCAAGCGCTATCACAACAGCCCGATGTGTCGTTTCAGATCGATCGGCGCCGAAGCAACGGAACGCGCGTACCGCCTCAATGCGGCATGCGGTCCAATTCGTCAGCCAGCGCACGCAAACCCGGCGCAATCTCGACGCGGTACGGTGTGGGAGCCGGTTCGAGTAGCCTCAAATGCGGCGGCAGGCGCGCCATTTCACTGGCCGCACGCGCACGCGCGCTTGCCAGTGGTTCGGCCGCGGCCACGCGCCTGCCCGCGCGCATGACCGGAACCAGCAGCGGCGTTCCCGGCTGCGGGTCGCCCTCCAGCGCGACCACGTCGTGATCCAGCGTGCCGTCGGGCGCGTAATGCCGGTAGACCTGCTTGCGCCCGGGCCAAGTCGCTTTGCCCTCCGAATGCTTGCGCCGCGGCGTCCCCGCGTACTCCTGCAGCTTGTAAGCGCAATCAAGGAAAGGCGCGTCGCTCGAAGTATCGAGGGCGGTGCCGATGCCGAAGCCGTCGATAGGCGCACCCGCGGCGAGTAGCTGCTGTACCTTTAACTCGTCGAGGTTGCCGCTGGAAAATATCGTGGCCTC
>JACZJU010000082.1 GCA_014860395.1 Burkholderiales bacterium
GGCATGTCCTGCGGCACGCCGCGCGGCCCCGGGCGGAAACTATTCGGCGCCTGCTCCAGCCTCACCACGTTCACCTTGACATCCTCACCGAGGGTATAGCGCAACATGGTCGCGAACATCGAATCCCGAAAGTCGCCCGCCGCGATCAGCGGCCGATCCAGCGACACCGACAGCGGCGGTGCGTTGAACACCGCGACGACCCTGCGTCTCTCAGCAGCAGGAAGTGAATCGAGCAGCTTGACGATATCCGATATCTGTTGCGCGCGATGCATGCCACCCGCCTGGTAGAGCAGTTGATCGCGCTCGGTCAGGTTGATATACGCGGTGGCGAGTTGGGCAAGGATCAAGCCGCCGAGCAAAATCAGAACCAGCCTGCCAAACAGGCTGCGCGGCACGAGGCGCACTATCGCTGCACCTCGACCGGGACTGCGAGCACATAGCCCTCGCCGCGTACGGTCTTGATGATCTGCGGATCGGCGGGATCGTCGCCGAGGCGGTGGCGTAGGCGGCTCACCTGGATGTCGATGCTGCGGTCGAGCGGGTCGGCCTCATGCCCCTTGGACAGAAGCATGAGCTGGTCGCGCGTGAGCACGTGATTGGGGTGGCTCAGAAACACGCGCAACAACTGGTATTCGTTGCCGCTCAGCGAAGTAACCACGCCCTCGGGGGAAACCAAGTGCCGCGCCACCGCGTCCAGGCGCCAGCCCGCGAACGCTATCCCGCGGGCCTCGTCGGCGCGCAGGTTGCGCGGCAGGCTGCGGTAGCGGCGCAGCACGCTCTTGATGCGCGCGAGCAGCTCCCGGGGGCTGAAGGGTTTGGCCAGGTAGTCGTCCGCGCCCATCTCCAGTCCGACGATGCGGTCGGTTTCCTCCCCGCGCGCGGTGAGCATGATGACCGGCGTGTCGGACTCGGTGCGCAGCTTGCGGCATAACGTCAGCCCGTCCTCGCCTGGCAGCATGAGGTCGAGCACGATCAAATCGACCTTGCCGCGCGCCAGTGCGGCCCACATGGCCTTGCCGTCGGCGACGACCCCGGCCTGATAGCCGTTCTTGCGCAGATACTCGCTGAGCAGGCTGCGTATCTCGGCGTCGTCGTCGACAATCAGGATGTGGTCCGGGGTGTCCATATGGTCCTTTATAACCGTCGGCCTGCGCTCTGTGCAAAAAAATTGTAGCGTAGTGTATCAAGCTCGGTTTTTCGCTGCGGCGGCGTACAAAACTGGCGCAGGCGGCTTGCACGCGCGCGGTGCGGCAGGAATCGACGGACGGGAAATCGCGATGCGCCGCATATTTATTTGATAATATGCGCAACTGCCTATATAGCCGCAGCGCGGACAACCGGAGACGACGTGGACAAGCTCAAGCACGCCTTTGATGTCGTGGCCTCGTATTTCAACGTGCTTTCCGAGCCGACGCGCTTGCGCATCATGCATGCCATCTGCGAAGAGGAAAAGAGCGTGTCGCAGATCGTCGAGGAACTCGGCGCCACGCAGACCAATGTCTCGCGTCACCTGAACATGATGCACAGGAGCGGCGTGCTGACGCGGCGCAAGGAGGGCAACCAGGTCTACTACCGGGCGGCCGATCCGGCGATGGTGGAGATTTGCCGCAGCGTATGCGGCCGCATTGCGGCGCAGATCGACGCGAAGAAACCGCTGCGCGGCGAATTGCTCCGCCTCCTGCCCAAGACGAAGGGAAAAAAGCGCGCGGCCTGAGGCGATTTGCTGGAGCCGGCGCGCAGGTCCGTCACCCGCAAACGGTCAAAGCAGAGTGAATTTCTCGGTCGACTCGTTGTAGCGCACCAGGGCGTACCAGACCAACAGTAGCGCCGCGCTCGCGAGCAAGGCCCAGCCCCAGCCATCGAGCATGACCGGGAAATAGGCCTGGTAGCCCAGCCGGGTCGCCTCGATCTCGTCGAGCGTCATCTCGCTTGCAGTCAGGCCGGTTTGGTGCGCCAGCGCGCTGGCGATGGAGCCCGACCAGGCGAAGAAGAACACCGCGACCCAAAGCTTGACGTGCCCCTCGGCCATGCGCCATAGCGAACCCGAGGCGCAGCCGCCGGCGAAGACCATGCCGATGCCGAACACCGTTCCGCCCAGCAGCGAGCCCAGCCAGAAGCGGGGTGGTATCGCGATATAGGGATCGATGACCTTGCCCTTGAACAGCAGCGCGGCAATCGGAATCCCGATGGCCAGGCCGAGCATGACCGCCTTGGTCATTTCCCCTTCGGCCGTCATGAAGGGTTCACGGAACGCGCGCGCGAAGCATAGCCGCGAACGCTGCATGACGAAACCGATGGCGAAGCCCGACAGGATAACGACGCCGCGGATGACCAGCGCTGCGTCTCCCGAGTAATACCAATTCGCCGCCCAAGCGAGGACCGCGATCACCAAACCCAGACCCAGCCAGGGATAGATCGAAACCAAGGCGGGCGGCATGGCCAGCGTCGGCGGCGCCTGCATGCCCCACTGGATATGCTCCAGGGTCCACAGCAGCAGTTTCAAACCGATGGCGGCGCCCAGGAGCAGGCCCGCCCACATTGCCCAGGCCCCCGCGGACGAATGCAGTGCCGGGGTGAAGAAACCGCCGGTGGTGCAGCCGCCGGCGATGGTGGCGCCCAGGCCCATGAAGCAGCCGCCGAGGGCGGCCCAGATGTATTCGAGCTTGGGCGGCCGGCTGACGCGGAACTGGCGCGACAGCAGCGCGGCACAGAAGGCGCCCAACAGCAGCGTGATATCCAGGAGCGAAATGCGGTGCAGCAGCGGCCCCTGCAGCCTTTCTGGCAGGCCGAGGATCGATCCCAGGCCGATCGCGTTGTTGAACCAGTCGCCCCATAGCCTGAGGCCGCCGAACACGCCCCAGAACAGGCCGCTGATCATCAGCCCCAGGATCACCAGCAGAACGAGGATGATGCCCAGATAGGGCGACCAGCCTTCGACGAAAACGGCTTCGTAGTCTGCCTTGAACCCCGCGAGCCAGGCGGGCGCCGATTGCGGGCCGGTGTCGGCTTCGCCGTCAATAGTCGAAGTCATATCGATCGCTCCCTGCCGCGGCAATAGCTGCAGCTTATCGCATTTAGCCCGCTGTCTGCTTGGGTGCCGGTTAGTCCTGATCCTCCCAGCCGGTGATCATCGCCTTGATGTGGGCGAGCGGCGTATGCCCGGTGGTGGAGAGGTAGAGGTGGCCGATGAGGAAGGCGAGCATCATGAACGCGGCCGCGGTGTGCACCAGCGCGATCGTGCCCAGCTGCAGGCCCGAAATTGCGGCGATCTTCGCCGCGCCAAGTTCGTTGTAATAAAGATAGGCGAGGCCGCTCACCCAGATCAGCGGGTTGATGAACAGCTTGACCAGGAGATAAGCCAGCCGCTGCAGCGGATTGTGCTTGCTCAACTGGGTGGCCCGAAACGGATGCGGCGCGCCGGTAAAAATCCCCACCGAGTAGTAATTAGCCACGGCAAGGACGTTCTTGGTCGTCGGGATGTATTGCTTCCACTCGCCGGTGGTGAAGTGCCAGAAGATCGCGAACAGCCACAAGCCGATCAGTGTCCAGGCCGCG
>JACZJU010000083.1 GCA_014860395.1 Burkholderiales bacterium
TGAAACAGAAAAGCGGCGAAATCGGCGCCAGACAAGGCGCAAAGCGCAGCAAGGTTGGACACCTTGCGAGCATTTGCAACGCCGTATGGCGTCGATTCTCGGCGTCTTTTCTTCAGCGAATTAGCGACTCGGGACACTAGATGGTCCTGTTGTCGTCCGCGGTTTCGGCCTGCCGCTGCGGCAGCAGCAGCAGGAAACTCAGAGTCGGCCAGAGTGCCGCGCAAATGAAACTTCCGGCGAAATAGCTCCAGCCGGGAAAGTCCGCGCCCGCGGCGATCCGTATCACCAGCATCAGCAGCCGGGTCGACAACAACAGCAGCAGCAAATGCAGCGCCTGCTGCCATGGCGGAAACCAGAGAATACGCCGATGCACCGCAAAGGCGAGAAACGCGAGAACGGAATAGGCGAGCGCGTGCTGGCCGAGCAGCGCGCCGTTGCCGACGTCGAGCAACAGGCCCAGGGTCCAGGCGATGCCGATGCCTACCCTGCGCGGCTGGTGGATGCACCAGAAGGCAAGCACCACCGCTGTGAGGTCCGGCACGCCCACGGTTTTGCCCCAGGGCAGCAGGTCGAACAGCATCCCCAGCGCCAGGGTCAGCACGATGAAGTTGATTTTTGCCGGCAGCAGGATGCGCTGCGGATGCTCTTGCAGTTGCATGCTATTCGGTCTTGCGCGAGCGTTTTGTCTTGGGCGGCTTGCGCGCCGGCGACTCGGCTTCCGGCGGCGGCGGCGGAATTGTCGCATCGTTCGACAGCACCAGCACCTGGCGAAAGCGGTCGGTGCCCGCGGTCGGCGCGAGGGTGATCCGGGCAAACGCATAGGCCGAATCGCGTTCTATGCGCGCCACCGTGGCCACCGGCAGTCCCGGCGGGTAGGTCCCGTCTATGCCGGAGGTGACCAGGACGTCGCCTTGCTGGATGTCGGCGTTCGCAGCCATGAAGCGCAGATCGAGCATGCCGCCCTCGGCGCCGCCAAAACCCACTGCGCGCAGCCCGTTTCTGAGCACCTGCAGCGGGATCGCCTGATCCTTGTCCGAGAGCAGAGTCACTTCGCTCATGAGCAGATACACGCGCGTCACCTGGCCGATCACGCCGACATCGTCGATCACGGGTTCGCCGGGCAGGATGCCGTTCTGTGAGCCCTTGTCGATCACCACCTTGCGCGAGAACGGGTCGCGTGCAGCGTAGAGTATCTCGGCAAACACCGATTTGCGCGGCAGCCGCGCCTGCGCATCGAGCAGGCGGCGCAGCTGGTTGTTCTCCTCTTGCAACGCCTCCAGTTTCAGCAAATCCTGCGCGTCGCGCAACTGCCTGGTCCTGAGCGCGGCGTTCTCCTCGCGCAGCGCCGCGGTGCTGCTGAAATAATCGGCCACGGCGTGGAACAGGTCCACCGGCGCCATGGCGACGCGCTGTATCGGATAGGCGGCAAGCGCCACCACCTGGCGCACGTTCTCGGCATAGCGAAAGCGCGCGTCGAGCACCATCAGCAGGATCGCGAGCGAGGCGAAGAAGGTGAGGCGCACCAGGGGCGCCGGACCACGATTGAAAAACGGCGGCGGCCGGTGTTCCACGCTAGTAGCTAGAAACTAGTATCGAGAGACTAGAGTGCGCAATAGCTGCTTTCATCTAGTTTCTAGTTTCCAGTCTCCAGTCTCCAGGTACTAGTCGTCGGTGAAGATCGAGGCGAGCTTGTCCATTTTTTCCAGCGCCATGCCTGAACCGCGCACTACGCAGGTAAGCGGATCTTCAGCCACGATCACCGGCAGCCCGGTTTCCTCCATCAGCAGGCGGTCGATGTCGCGCAGCAGCGCGCCGCCGCCGGTGAGAACCATGCCTTTCTCGGCGATGTCCGCGCCCAGCTCTGGCGGGGTATATTCGAGGGCGGATTTCACCGCACTGACGATGCTGTTCAGCGGTTCGGTGAGCGCTTCCAGGATCTCGTTCGAGGAAATAGTGAAACTGCGCGGAATGCCTTCGGCGAGGTTGCGCCCCTTCACTTCCATTTCGCGCACTTCCGACCCGGGGAACGCGGAGCCGATTTCCTTTTTGATCTTTTCCGCGGTGGCATCGCCGATCAGCATGCCGTAGTTGCGGCGGATGTAATTGATGATGGCCTCGTCGAACTTGTCACCGCCCACGCGCACGCTGCCCGCGTACACCATGCCGCCCAGCGAGATGACGCCGACTTCCGAAGTGCCGCCGCCGATATCCACCACCATCGAGCCGGTTGCGTCGGCCACCGGAAGATCGGCGCCGATCGCCGCGGCCATCGGTTCCTCGATCAGAAACACCTGCGAGGCACCGGCACCGATTGCCGACTCGCGGATCGCGCGCCGCTCGACCTGGGTCGAGCCGCAGGGCACGCAGATGATGATGCGCGGGCTTGGCAACAGCAGGCGCGAGACGTGCACCTTCTTGATGAACAGCTTCAGCATTTGCTCGGTCACGGTGAAGTCGGCGATTACGCCGTCCTTCATCGGCCGGATGGCGACGATGTTGCCGGGGGTCTTGCCCAGCATCTGCTTCGCCTCCATGCCCACTGCTTGAATTGTTTTCTTGCCGCTGGGGCCGCCTTCCTGACGGATGGCGACGACAGAGGGTTCGTCGAGCACAATGCCTTTGCCGCGCACATAGATCAGCGTGTTGGCGGTGCCAAGGTCGATGGCTAGGTCATCGGAAAAATAACCGCGTAAGAATCCAAGCATTTGCTAGTGTTCCAATCCAAATGAGGCTGGTAAATGCGTTATAATACCGCACTTTAACGCACCATTTAAGCTCAAATTCCATGTCCCTGTCTATGCCGGAGGTTAAACGGATCGCCTGGCTCGCCCGCATCGAAATTTCTGATGCCGAGGCGGCGGCCGCACAGGGCCAGTTGAACGACATTTTCAAGCTCATCGAGCAGATGCAATCGGTCGATACCGAGGGGGTCGAGCCGATGGCCCACGGTCAGGACGTGGTGCAGCGGCTGCGAGAGGATCGGGTCACCGAAATCGACCAGCACGCACTCTACCAGTCCATCGCGCCCCAGGTGGAAAACGGGCTGTACCTGGTGCCGAAAGTGATCGAATAGGACTCCGGCGGCGGGACCCGTACTGCAGGCGCAGCGGGTCGCGCGCCCCGCGCCCATAAATGCTCAACGCCTCCCTCAAACAGCTTTCCGCCTTGCTCGCGCAGAAGAAGCTGTCCAGCGTCGAACTGACGCAGTTTCACCTCGACCGCGTTGCGCGGTTCAATCCGGAGCTCAACGCATTTCTGACCGTCGACGCCGAAAGGAGCCTGGCGCAGGCGCGTGCCGCTGACGCGCTGATCGCGGCGGGCAAGGCGCAGCCGCTTACCGGCATTCCCCTGGCGCACAAGGACATTTTCTGCGCCAAAGGCTGGCGCACCACCTGCGGCTCGAAAATGCTCGCCAACTTCGTCAGCCCCTACGACGCGCATGTGGTGGAGCAGCTCAACGCGGCCGGCGCGGTGATCCTCGGCAAGACCAACATGGACGAGTTTGCGATGGGCTCGTCCAGCGAAACCGGCTTTTGGGGCCCGGTGAAGAATCCCTGGGACCCGGCGCGGGTGGCCGGCGGCTCCAGCGGCGGCTCGGCCGCAGCCGTGGCCGCGCGCATGGCGCCGGCGGCGATCGGCACCGATACTGGCGGATCGATTCGCCAGCCGGCGGCGCTCACCGGCATCAGCGGCTTGAAGCCTACCTATGGCGTGGTCTCGCGCTACGGCATGATCGCCTATGCCTCCAGCCTGGACCAAGGCGGGCCGATGGCGAAAAGCGCCGAGGATCTCGCCCTGATGCTGAACGTGATGGCGGGGTTCGATGCGCGCGACTCGACCAGCCTCGAGCGGCCGGCCGAGGATTACACGCGTGCCCTGGAGGTCTCGGCCACGGACAGCGACAAGCCGCTGGCCGGCTTGCGCATCGGCGTGCCCAAGGAGTATTTCGGCGACGGCCTCGCGGTGGACGTCGCGGTGGCGGTGGAGGCGGCGCTGGCTCAGTTCGAGAAGCTGGGCGCGAAGCGCGTCGCCATCAGTTTGCCCAACTCCGGCCTGTCCGTTCCCGCCTATTACGTGATCGCGCCGGCCGAGGCATCAAGCAACCTGTCGCGCTTCGACGGCGTGCGCTACGGCTATCGCGCTCCCGAATACGGCGACCTCGCCGACATGTACCGCAAGACCCGGGCGCAGGGCTTCGGCGCCGAAGTAAAGCGGCGCATCCTCATCGGCACCTACGTCCTTTCGCACGGCTACTACGACGCCTACTATCTCAAGGCGCAGAAAATACGCCGCCTGATCGCGCGCGATTTCACCCAGGCCTACAAGCAATGCGACCTGATCATGGGGCCGACCTCACCCAGTGTCGCCTTCGGGCTGGATTCGATGCTGTCGGACCCGGTGCAGATGTATCTTCTCGACATCTACACTACCGCCGCCAATCTCGCCGGCCTGCCGGCGATGTCCATCCCCTGCGGCTTCGGCGAAGGCGGCCTGCCGGTGGGGCTACAGCTCGTCGGCGACTATTTCGCCGAAGGGAAAATGCTCCGGGCCGCGCACCAGTACCAGCTCGCGACCGACTGGCATTTGCGCCAGCCGGCGGGGACGGAGTAAGCGATGGACTGGGAGACGGTCATCGGCATCGAGACCCACGCGCAGCTCTCGACCGCGTCGAAAATTTTCTCCGGCGCGGCGACGCAGTTCGGAGCGGCGCCCAACGTGCAGGCCTGCGCGGTCGACATCGCGCTGCCCGGAGTGCTTCCGGTGCTGAATCAAGGCGCGGTGGAAAGGGCCATACGCTTCGGCCTCGCCGTCGGCGCGGACATCAACCGGCGTTCGGTATTCGCGCGCAAGAATTATTTCTACCCCGACCTGCCCAAGGGTTACCAAATCAGCCAGTACGAACTGCCGGTGGTGCAGGGCGGATCGCTGACCGTGGTTCTCGAGGAAGGGGTGAAGACCGTGCGCCTCACGCGTGCGCACCTGGAGGAGGATGCGGGCAAGTCGCTGCACGAGGATTTCCATGGCATGAGCGGCATCGATCTTAACCGCGCCGGCACGCCGCTCCTGGAAATCGTCACCGAGCCCGACATGCGCAGCGCCGAGGAGGCCGTGGCCTACGCCCGCGCGCTGCACGCGCTCGTGCGCTGGATCGGCATCTGCGACGGCAACATGCAGGAAGGGTCGTTCCGCTGCGACGCCAACGTTTCGGTGCGGCCGAAGGGCGCCGAGGCGCTGGGCACGCGCAGCGAGATCAAGAACCTCAATTCGTTCCGCTTTATGGAAGAGGCGATCAATTACGAAGTGCGCCGCCAGATCGAATTGCTCGAAGACGGCGGGACCGTGGTGCAGGAAACCCGGCTTTACGATCCGGACAGAAAAGAAACACGCTCGATGCGCTCGAAAGAGGACGCGCACGACTACCGCTATTTTCCGGATCCGGACCTGTTGCCGCTGGCCATCAGCGCCGAGACGATAGAAAGCATTCGATCCGGGCTGCCGGAGTTGCCGCAGGCGAAGCGCGATCGCTATATCCGCGATCATCAGCTTTCCGCCTACGACGCCGGCGTGTTGACTTCGTCGCGGGAGGTGGCCGATTTTTACGAGGACGTAATCAGCGCACTGGGGGGTGGCTACAAGCTCGCGGCGACCTGGATTACGGGCGAGCTTTTCGGCGCGCTCAAGCGTGCCGGCCTGGAAATTTCCCAGTCGCCACTCGGCAGCCGGCAGCTTGCCGGACTGCTGCAGCAGTTGCAGGACAAGGTCGTCAACGGCAAAGGCGCCAAGGAGGTGTTCGATGCCATGTGGAACGGCGAAGGCGAAGCCACAGCCATTATTGCCGCCAAAGGCCTGAAGCAGATTTCCGACGCAGGCGAGCTGGAGCAGGTCATAGACGGTGTGCTTGTCGCCAATCCGAAGTCGGTCGAGGAATACAGGGCGGGCAAGGAAAAGGCCTTCAACGCGCTCGTCGGCCAGGCAATGAAAGCGACCAGAGGCAAGGGCAACCCGGCCCAGATCAACGAGATCCTGAAAAAGAAACTGGCGGGCTGACTACTTTTTCGGCTTTGCGCCGGTAAGTCCCAAGTAGGACGAGCTTGTGGCTACCGCCGCTGCTGCGCAGCTTAACCTTCGCTGCGCAAAAGTTAGCCTTCGCCGCAAGCGCCGCTATTTCTTCGAGGACGCGCCACCGCTTGGCGCTGCTGGGCTCTTCGGTTTTGCACCGGTAAGTTCCAAGTAGCGGCGCTTGTCTTCGTCGTACTTGGCGTTGATCTCGCCAAGCTCCTTCTGCTTCGACACCAGCGCGTCTTGCTGCACCTTGAAGTCGAGCTCGTTGTTTCTGATGTCGTCCTGCAGCTTTTTCGGCAGCGGTTTCTTGACGTAGAATTCTTTCTCCGACTCCAGTTTCTTGGCGCGTTGTTGCGCCTCCGCGATGCGCTTCTCTATTGCCTTCGTCGCCTGTTCGGCCTGTTTCAGCGCGCGCTGCCGGCTGTCCTCGATATCCTTCTCGCTCGGATAGGTGTTGAGCAGAGCCTGGTTCTTGCGTTTTTCCTCTCTGGCCTGCGCTTCTTCCTCTTTTTTGCGCTTTTCCTCGGCCTCGCGCGCCGCCTGCTGCTCCGGCGTCAGCGCGGCCTCATATTTTTTCACCACGGTGCCCCGCTTGGACAGCTCCTCCATTTCCTTGCCGAGGCATTCCCGAGGCGGTCTGTCGGTATAGTAGGTCTTGCCGTTGCTGTCCTGGCACTTGAACGTCTTCGCGAATGCCGGCGTCAGCGCGAGCGCGAGCACGACTGTGAGAACCAGGGTTTGCAACTTAAGCATGTGCATCCGCTCCGTAGAGTTGGCGGTAATGCTCGATCTCGGCCAGCTGTTGCGCCAGATCGGATCTGGCGCCTAGAAACTGTACCAGGTCGTCGAGGTCGGCAATGGCGATTACCGGTAGGGCAAAAGTCTCGCGCACTTCCTGCACCGCCGAACGCTCGCCGGCGCCGCGCTCCAGCCGGTCCAGCGCGATGACGACGCCGCAGGGCGTGGCGCCCTCGGCGCGGATCAGTTCGACCGATTCGCGTACCGAGGTTCCGGCGGAGATCACGTCATCCACGATCAACACGCGCCCGGCGAGCGGCGCGCCTATGGTGCGCCCGCCCTCGCCGTGGTCCTTGGCTTCCTTGCGGTTGAAGCCGTAGGGGACGTTACGCCCGGCCTGCGCCAGCGCGATGGCCACGCTCGCGGCCAGCGGTATTCCCTTGTAGGCGGGGCCGAACAGCATGTCGAACGGCTGGCCTGTGGCGAGGATGGCTTTGGCGTAGAATTGACCCAGACGCCCGAGCATGGCACCGTCGTTGAACAAGCCGGCGTTAAAAAAATAGGGCGACATGCGCCCGGCCTTGGTCTTGAATTGGCCGAAGCGCAGCACGCCGCAATCGATGCAGAAGGCGATAAACTCTTTGCGAAAATCCGACATTTGCCGATCCCGGCTCGCGCCGCCCGGTGCCTGAAAGCCAGTCATGTTACGCATTATCACCCTCAATCTCAACGGCATACGCTCGGCGGTGAGCAAAGGCCTGTTCGACTGGCTCGCGGCGCAGAAAGCGGATGTGGTGTGCCTGCAGGAGGTGAAGGCGCAGCTGCCCGATCTCGCGCCTGCGACGCTCAACCCGCAACCGTACTCGGGGCATTTCAGTTGCGCCGAAAAGAAAGGCTATAGCGGCGTTGGCCTCTACACCCTCAAGCAGCCGGACAAGATCACGAGCGGCTTCGGTTCGCGGGAGTTCGACGCCGAGGGCCGTTATCTGCGCGCCGATTACGGCAAGCTGAGCGTGATCTCGGTCTACCTGCCCTCGGGTTCGAGTTCGGAGGAACGCCAGCAGGCGAAGTTCCGCTTCATGCGCGAATTCATGCCGCATCTGGCCGAGCTGAAAGCCGACGGCCGCGAAATCGTGTTCTGCGGCGATTGGAACATCGCGCACAAGGAAATCGACCTGAAGAACTGGCGTGGCAATCAGAAGAATTCCGGTTTCCTGCCGGAGGAGCGCGCCTGGCTGAGCGAGGTGTTCGACCACCTCGGCTGGGTCGACGTGTTCCGCCGGCTGGACCCGCGGCCGGAGCAATACACCTGGTGGTCGAACCGCGGCCAAGCCTGGGCCAAGAATGTGGGCTGGCGCATCGACTACCAGATCGCCACGCCCGGGATCGCGGCGAGCGCGAAGACTGCCGCGATATTCAAGGACCAGCGCTTTTCCGACCACGCACCGCTGACCATCGATTACGACTGGACCTTGTAGCATCGGCTGGATCGACTGGGGTTCCCCCGATTTCGCGTCGCGCAGTGAGACCGCTGTTCTACTACTCTTGCAGTTTCTCGTCGGCCGCGAAGCGCAACGATGGTGGTGCGGCCGTGCGATTGCCGCCGGCAAGCTTGCGGGCTTTTTCAGCAGGATGGTTGCCCCTCCTCGCTTTGAGCCAAACCGCATAGCAGAAATCATGGCCGGAGCATATAGTGCATTGCGATACAATTCCCTGGATGAGTAACTGGCCGGGCTAAGCGATGAACACCCCCCCCGCCGCATCCGCCGCCGGCGCTTCTGTCTGCGATGTATTGGTAATCGGCGGTGGGCCCGCCGGCGCGACAGCCGCTGCGCTGTTGGCCGAGCGCGGCTACCGCGTGACCCTGTTTGAAAAAGCGCACCATCCGCGTTTTCACGTCGGCGAATCGCTGCTCCCCGCCAATCTGCCGCTGTTTGAAAAGCTCGGCGTGGCTGACGCCGTCAAGGCCATCGGCATGGAAAAATGGGGCGCAGAATTTGTTTCGCCCTGGCATGAGCACAAGCAATCGTTCGAATTTGCCGACGCCATGGACAAATCCATGCCCATGGCCTACCAGGTGCGCCGCGCCGAGTTTGACGAAATTCTGATCCGCAACGCCAGCCGCAAGAATGCCCGTGTCGTGGAAGGCTGTCAGGTGCAGGACGTCAATTTTTTACCCGGCAATACCGGGGCGCTGGCGCAGGCCCGCCACGATGACGGCAGTATCGAATCGGTGCATGCACGTTTTGTGCTGGATGCTTCAGGCCGCGATACCTTTCTCGGCAATCGTTTCAAGGCCAAGCGGCGCAACAGGAAACACAACAGTACCGCCATCTACGCCCATTTTGCGGGCGCCGAGCGCAGCACGGGCAAGGCCGCAGGCAATATCACCATTTTCTGGTTCGAACACGGCTGGTTCTGGTTTATCCCGCTGGCCGACGGCGCGACCAGCGTCGGCGCAGTGACTTGGCCGTATTATATGAAGACGCGCAACAGGAAACCGCTCGAGCAGTTCTTCCAGGAAACCATCGCATTGTGCGCGCCGTTGCGCGAGCGCATGGTACACGCGCAACCTGCCTCGCCGGTCGAAGCCACCGGCAACTATTCCTATGTCTGTGACCGCACCCACGGCAGCAATTATCTGCTGCTGGGCGATGCCTATACCTTTATTGATCCGGTGTTTTCTTCCGGCGTGATGCTGGCCATGCACAGCGCCTTTGTCGGGGCCGACACCGTGGACACCTGCCTGCGGCAGCCGCAGCGGGCGGCCGCTGCATTGAAAAGATTCGACAGCACGATGCGGCTTGGTCCGAAGGCGTTTTCCTGGTTCATTTATCGGATTACCAGCCCCACCATGCGCGATATGTTCATGCAACCGCGCAATATCTTTCGCGTAAAGGAGGCGCTGCTCTCGGTTCTGGCCGGCGACGTGTTCGGCAAGACCCCGATCCGCGGCCCGTTGCTGCTTTTCAAAGGGCTGTATTACGCGACAAGCCTGCTCAATATCAGGCGCACGTTGAAGGCGTGGCGGACGCGCCAACGCAACATCCGGGTTGTGGATGAAATTGGTGCGGCGTTGAACCGATGATGCGTGCCGCATTGCGCGTATTGCTGAACGGCTACGATTATCTGGTGCTGTATCTGGGCCTGGCCTGGCTGGGGATCATGTGCCTGGCATGGACGCCGATTGCGCTGATTATGTACCCGTTGCTGTCCGAACGCCGGGGGCGGGCGCTGGGGCGTTATGTCATCATGGCGGCGTTTCGGGTGTACCTTGCCAGCCTGAGCGTGTCGCGCCGGTGCAGCTTTGATCTGAAGGCGCTGGATGTCCTGCGCGATGAACCGCCGCTGATTATTGCGCCCAATCATCCGTGCATGCTGGATGCCGTGATGGTGATTTCACGCTTGCCGAATGTCGCCTGCGTGCTTAAAGCCAATCTGATGAACAATTTGTTTCTCGGCGCGGGCAGCCGGCTGGCGCGCTATATCCGCAATGAACCGGTGCGGCGCATGGTGCAGTTGGCAACCCGGGATTTCGCCTGCGGGAGCCATCTGCTGTTATTCCCCGAGGGGACACGCACCACCTTGCGCCCGGCTAATCCGCTCAAGGGCAGTATCGGCCTGATCGCGCATCACGCACAGGTGCCGGTGCAGACGATACTGATAGAAACGGATTCGGCATACCTGAGCAAGGGCTGGCCGCTGTTTCGCAAACCGCCCATGCCGATCCATTATCGGGTGCGCCTGGGGAAGCGCTTTGACCCGCCGCAGCATACCCGGCGCTTCATGGCGGACCTGGAACAATACTTTGCGCATGAGCTGATACAAGGCTCGGCATTTTACCCGGCCCATTCCCTGCCCAAGCAGGCTGAACGTGCGCCGGCAACCATTTCCCGCGCGCCGCCATGATAGCTGCCTCGACCACGCATCTCGTCCTCATACCCAGCTATAACCCGGGCGCCAAAGTCTATGAAACCGTGCGCGAAGCGCGTCGATACTGGGCTCCGGTGTGGGTGGTGGTAGATGGCAGCACCGACGGTAGCGCCGAGGGCTTGCTGGCGATGGAGGCGCAAGACGCCGGCCTGCGCGTGATCGTGTTGCCGCACAACCAGGGCAAGGGCGCGGCAGTGCTGCACGGCCTGGATGAGGCGGCAGCGGCGGGATTCAGTCATGCATTGACCATGGACTCGGATGGCCAGCACCCGCCCGAACGCATCCCTGCGTTCATGGCGGAATCCGCAAGACAGCCGGCCGCAATGATACTGGGCGTGCCGGTGTTCGACGCCAGTGCGCCGGGCTTGCGCGTGAAAGGGCGGCGCATATCCAATTGGTGGGCCAATCTGGAAACGCTGTGGGCGGGCATAGGCGACTCGTTATTCGGGTTCCGCGTGTATCCGGTTGAAGCGTTGCGGCGGGTGATGCGCAATCAGCCGTGGATGCGCCACTTCGATTTCGACCCGGAGGCCGTGGTGCGTCTGTGCTGGCACGGCGTCAGGCCGGTCAATTTGCCCGCCCCGGTGCGCTACTACCGCGCCGAGGAAGGCGGCGTGTCGCATTTCCGCTACCTGCGCGACAACGTGTTGTTGACCTGGATGCACGCGCGCCTGTTTGTCGGCTTTGTGTTGCGCTTACCCGTTTTGCTGCTGAGGCGTGCGCGGGGACGATTTTAGGCCCTTTTCATCTATCGGCCTTGACCGCCTGATATTCCGAAAACACGCCGAGTTCCAGATGCCGTTCAACCCGCGTCAGCCCCGCAGCGCTTAGCGCCGCCAGCACTTGTTCTGGAGGTACACAGGCTTCTACGCTGTCCCAGTGATAGCGCCAGATCGTTGCGGTATCTTTTTGCCGGGAAACGAATCGCGTCAGGAGCGGCAGCACGTCGCGCATATAGGTTTTGAGCAGCCATCGGCCAAAACGGCTTTGCGCCGGGGTAATTTCGAGCAGGCATAAACGGCCACCGGGTTTCAGCACCCGTTCAAACTCTGCAAAGGCCACGCCCAGATCGCTGATATGGCGCAACGCAAAACCCATGCTCAAAAAATCGAAATAATTGTCGGGAAAAGGCAAGGACTCGGCTCGACCTTCGATCAACGTCATCGTGTCGGGTAACTTGCTGGCGGCCATCATCCCGGGGCTGGGATCGACCCCGGTGACCAGGGTGGCATCGCCGGCCAAAATACAGGCTTGCGCCGCAAGCAGGCCGGTGCCCACGCCGACGTCCAGCACCTTCATGCCCGGTTTCAAACCGCCGCGAATCAGCGCCTGGCGCCGATAGCGGGAACCGGATCCCCAGGCAAATATCGCTTCGATGTGATCGTAATCCGCGGCGGTGTCGTCAAACATCTGCCGCAAATAAGCGCGCCGATCCTGCTCGGTCTGATAGTAATCGGTCAAGGGGGCGTGCGGGGCATGCACTGGTGCAGGCTTGGCGGGGTTCATAGGGACCTCATCGTCAAATGATGCCGCCGTTGATGGAGATAATCTGCCCGGTGATATAGCCCGCCTGCATCGAGGCTAGAAACCCGATCAGGTCGGCAACTTCAGCGGGGGTACCCGCGCGCTTCATCGGCACCATGCGCGCGATGGCCTGGGCGTCGAACGCGGATTCGCTCATCGGGGTGTCGATAATGCCGGGCGCAACGGCGTTGACGGTGATGCCCCGGCTGGCGACTTCCTGCGCCAGCGACCTGGTGGCTGAATTGAGCGCGCCTTTGGCAGCGGAGTAATTGACCTGACCGCGATTGCCGGTGAGGGCGGCGACGGAAGACACATTGATAATGCGCCCCCAGCGGCTGCGAATCATCGGCAGCATCAACGGCTGGGTGACGTTGAAAAAGCCGTTAACGCATACGTCGAGCACCCGGTGCCACTGCTCGGCGCGCATGCCCGGGAACACGGCGTCGTCATGGATGCCGGCATTGTTGACCAAAATCTGGATCGGCTGGTTCTCGACAAGGCGGGTCAGCACTTCGGCGACCGCTCGGCTGTCGGTCACATCAAATGCCAGCGCCTCGGCACTGCCGCCGCCTGCGCAAATGGCATCGGCCAGCGTCTGTGCGGCAGGTAGCCCACGATTGGCATGAATGTAGACATGGCAGCCGTCGGCGGCGAGACGGCGGCAGACGGCCGCGCCTATGCCGCCGCTGCCGCCGGTAACCAGTGCATGTTTCATGGCGCTTCTCCGGATGTGGGCGTGAGTGCGCCGGCGTCGAGGACGACCGCGGCGCGTCCGTCGAGCAGCAGGCGACCCGCTGCGCAGACGCTGAACTGGTAAAGAATATTGTTTTCGCTGCGCGTGATGCAGTTGGCTTCCACCAGCAGATCGGCGGCGATGTCGTCCAGCCGCGGCACCTGCAACCGAGCGCCGCGCACGCTGACCAGATAACCGACCCGGGTGCTGCGGCTGTCTGGCGGCGCCAGCAGGGCGCCGTGCACGGCCATGGCCTGTGCCGCGTATTCGATACCGCAGGCGGCACCAAGCCGGCCATAGGCGCGCAACGGGTTGTCGGCGGCGCGGTGACTGCTGGCGCGACACTGGATGCGCTCGCGATCCCAGGCCTCGACACAATCCAGCAGGCACATGCTGCCCTGATGCGGGATGTGGCGGGCAATCCAGGCGTGGTCCAGTCCGGTTTGATTCAGCACGGCGCGATCGCTACGGTGAGGCGCGTGCTGTCGAGGTAATCCAGCACTACGTGCTTGTCCTGCCGCAGCGCGATAGCGCGCAACAGCGGCAAGCCGCGCGCGGCGGGGATGGCTGTGCGCAGGCTTTCAAGCGCGCCATCGTCGAGCTGGTCTGCGCCGGCGTCAGTCAGGCTGACTGTGATTTGCGCCAGCGCCTGTGCGCTGCGTTGCGGCGCCAACACCAGGGCGATGCCCAACGCATCGGGAATGGGGCGGGCGCTGTATAGCGGCTCCGGGTAAGGCGTGTCGCACGCCAGCAAAACGGTGCGTGTGTCATCCACTACGACTTGGCTCAGTGCTTCCAGCAGACCTGCGCCGAAGCTGGCGTCAAAGGCACTCAACACCGATGAACTGGACATTGCGCCGGTGGCGATGCTCCAGTACCCGGCGGCAACGTTATGTACGGAATTGTGAAAGCGGGTCGGGGAGATTTGCCGGTCATTCGAGGCGAGCATTTCACAAATGATGTGACAGTTTTCGCCGTCGCCGCCGGAGGAAGAAAACACGCTCGGCAACTTGGCCGCGTCGAGTCCGGCCGCCGCAATGGCTTCGAGCCCGGTCGCCAGGGTGAGTTTGACAATCGCGCAACTGCGCCGGCGTTCCGCCGCCGGCAGCAACGCGGGTGGCGGCAGCACGGTCTTGTGCGGCTGATAGGGCTCGCGCCCGCCAAGGACGGCTTGACCGGCCGGCCAGTCGGCCAAACCGGGTCCGAGCAGGCCGATGCCTTCAATATATGCGCTGAGCGGGTGCATGGGCCTGACAGGCTGTTGCAAAACGGCAGAAGAAGTCGATAGGCCGCTCATGTCCATCTAGTCCGCGCGCGCAAAAACCAGGCTGCAGTTGGTGCCGCCGAATCCAAACGAATTGCTGAGCACGCGCGCCACCGGCTGCGTGCGATTCTGCAGCAGATAGTCCAGGCCCAGCGCCGGGTCGAGTTGTTCGGTGTTGAGACCCGCGGGCAAAAAGCCGTGCTGCAAGCCCAGGGCGCAAATCACCGCCCCCACGCCGCCGGCAGCGCCCAGGGTGTGGCCCGTCGCGCCTTTGGTGGAGCTGCACGCCGTGTCCGCGCCGAATACAGTTCGAACCGCCTTGGCCTCCGCGGCGTCGTTGCTTTGGGTAGCCGTGCCGTGCAGGTGGATATAGTCGATTTCAGATGGCTTCAATCCTGCCATTTTCAGCGCATCCTGCATCGCCATGCGCGCACCCAGGCCATCCGGATGCGGCGATGACATGTGATAGGCATCGCTGGATTCGCCGATGCCGAGCAGCAGCACGGCATCGGCGTCCAGGTGTTCCGGGGTGCGTTCCAGCAGCGCGAAGGCGGCCGCTTCGCCAATCGAGATGCCGTTGCGTTGCGCATCGAACGGGCGACATGGGCGTTCAGAAGTCAGGCCGAGCGAGTTGAAGCCGTACAGCGTCGTCAGACACAGCGAATCCACACCCCCCACCACGGCCGCGTCTATCAGTCCCGCCGCCATCATGCGTCGCGCCGAAGCAAATACCTTGGCGCTGGACGAACACGCCGATGACACCACGACCGCCGGACCCGTCAGTCCGAAATAACGGCGCGCGAAATCCGCGACCGAGAACGTATTGTGCGTGGTGCGGTAAATAAAATCCGGGGGGAGCGCGCCGGTCACCGGGTCGCGCCGCCGGTAGGCGAGCTCGGTTTGCAGAATGCCTGAAGTGCTGGTGCCGAGAAAGACGCCAATGCGCTGCGCGCCGTATTTTGCGATCGCAGCGCGCACCGCCTCGGCAAAACCGTCCTGAGTCAATCCCAGCAACGCGAGCCGGTTGTTGCGACAATTAAAGTCGGTCAGATGCGCGGGAAGCTGCACTGCATCCACACCGGCCACCTCGCCGATGAAGGTCGCCAGATCCACGGTATCGAATGCGCACGGCGCGAGCCCGCCGCGACGTTGGCGCATCGCGGCGAGCGTCTGGTCCAGGCCGCGACCGATGCTGCTGGTCGCGGTGAAATGGGACAGCCAGAGCGGGTTCACGGAAAAGCAAGACTAGCGTAAGTGAAGCAAGCCGTAAACAAAAAGAGTGAGAGCAAAATGCCTTACTCGAACGGCTGCTTGCGCGTCATTGTGTTTGCCGCTGATCGATCATGTGCTTGCCGACAGCGCCTGACTAGCGCATGCAATCAACGCCTCGGAACGGCCCGGGTGTGGGATATGGCTTGCCTGGCGCTGGTGCTTGGAATAGATTGCGCAGTAATTAGGCGCCAAATCGGCTCAACGTCTCCTCGGAATGCTGTTCTCTCCCGTGGAGGGAACAGCAAGCACGAACATAAGGTCCGTAATGCGCATTCCGGAAATGCTTCCGCGCCCGCGTTCGCTGCCCCGGTTGGCAATTCGGGGCCGCAGCTGGAATGAATTTCCTGACGATTCGTTCGGCGCAAAGCCGAATACCTACGCTAGGCCGATCGCCGGCCTGATTCCCGCCATGGCGGTCATGTTGGCCTTTGCCGCGGCCGGCGCGCGGGCCGAGCAGTTACCCTTGTGGGAAGCCGGGGCGGGCGCCGCCGCGCTCAGTTTCCCGGATTACCGCGGCTCGAACGAGCGACAATCCTGGCTGCTGCCAGTCCCCTACATCATTTATCGCGGCGAGTTCCTGCAGGCGGACGAGCGCCG
>JACZJU010000084.1 GCA_014860395.1 Burkholderiales bacterium
TTGCCGTTGGTGCCGGTAATGGCGAGCACCTGCGCCACTGCACCCTGCCCCTGGCCGCTGCCCCGGCGCAGCGCCTGCGCGAAGAGCTCGATATCACCGACCACCGGCACGCCGCGCGCCGCAGCCGCGCGCACCTGCGCAGTCGCCAGCGGCACCCCCGGGCTGATGGCGATCAGATCGACATCGGCAAAGGACGCGTCGCGATAGGCGCCGAGAACCAGATCCGCCTGCGGCAGGTGTTTGGCGAGCGCTGCCAGCGCCGGCGGATCGTCGCGCGTGTCGGCGACGCGCACACGCGCGCCGCGGCGCGCGAGAAAGCGCGCCATCGACAGGCCGGTTTCGCCCAGACCCAGAACCAGCGCTTGTTTGCCTTGCGGATTCATCTGAGCTTCAAGGTCGACAAGCCAAACAGGACCAGCATCATCGTGATGATCCAGAAACGCACGACGACCTGTGACTCCTTCCAGCCGGAGAGTTCGTAATGATGGTGCAGCGGCGCCATGCGGAAAATGCGCCTGCCCCCGCTCCACTTGAAATACAGCACCTGCACCATCACCGACAGCGTTTCGGCGACGAACACGCCGCCCATGATCAGCAGCACGATTTCCTGGCGCACGATCACGGCGACCGTGCCCAGGGCGGCGCCGATCGCGAGCGCGCCCACGTCGCCCATGAACACCTCGGCCGGATAGGCGTTGAACCAGAGAAAGCCCAGGCCGGCGCCCGCAAGCGCGCCGCAGAACACGGTCAGCTCGCCCGCCCCCGGGATATACGGCAGGAGCAGGTATTTCGAATACACCGTATTGCCGGCAACGTAGGCAAAAATGCCCAGCGCCCCGGCGATCATCACCGCCGGCATGATCGCGAGCCCGTCCAGACCGTCGGTCAAATTGACCGCGTTGCTGGTGCCAACGATGACAAAGTAGGTGAGCACGATAAATCCCCACACACCCAGCGGATAAGCGATGTTCTTGAAGAAAGGCAGGATCAGGTCGGCTTTGGGCGGCAGACTCATCGACAGGCCGCTGCCGACCCACGCGGTGAACAGATCGAAGATCTTGGCGCTGCTGGGCGAGGACACGGCGAACGCCAGGTACACTGCGGCGACCAGCCCGATCACGGACTGCCACAAGAACTTCTTCCTCGCCGACAATCCTTTCGGATTGCCCTCGACCACCTTGCGGTAGTCGTCGATCCAGCCGATGGTGCCGAAGCCCAGCGTCACCACCAGCACAGCCCAGAGGAAGCGGTTGGACAGATCGCCCCACAACAGCGTGGTGATGCCGATCGAAACCAGGATCAGCGCTCCACCCATGGTGGGCGTACCCGCCTTGGTTAGATGGGACTGCGGGCCGTCGTTGCGCACCGACTGGCCGATCTTGTAGGCGGTCAGCTTGCGGATCACCAGCGGCCCGGCGATGAAGGAAATCGCCAGCGCCGTGAGGCAGGCAAGCACTGCGCGCAGCGTGATATAGCTGAACACGTTGAACGCGCGAATGTCCTTGGCTAAATACTGAGCAAGCTCGAGCAGCATCAGCGTCTCCCGACAGCGCTACGGCAGTGGCTAGGTATGCGCGAGAGCGTCAAGGCTAAGCACTTGAGCGAGCGCTTCCCGCGGTCGAGCTCGAGCGGCATCTAGTGTCCTCCTGCCGGTGCGCCGGTGAGCGCCTGCACCACGCGCTCCATGCGCATGAAACGCGAGCCCTTCACCAGCACGGTCACACCCTGCGCAAGACCGCGCTCGAGTTCGGACAGAAGCGCGTCGATATCAGCGTAGTGCCGCGCACCTTCGCCGAACGCCACCGCCGCAGGCTTGCTGGCCTCCCCGAGGAGGTACAGGCGGTCGATGCCGCACCCGCGCGCGTGACCGCCGATTTCGGCGTGGAAGGCCGCGCCCTGCGCACCGACCTCGCCCATGTCGCCGAGCACGAGAAATTTCCTGCCGGCGGCGCGCGCGAGCACCTCGATCGCGGCGACGACCGAATCCGGATTGGCGTTGTAGGTATCGTCGAGAACGATGGCGCCGTGCCTGCCGTCCTTCTTCTGCAACCTCCCCTGCACCGGGTGAAATGCGGAAAGCCCGCGCGCGATCGCGTCCAACCCGACGCCTGCGGCCGCGGCCGCCGCGGCCGCAGCCAGGGCGTTGCGCACGTTGTGCACTCCAGCTGCCTGCAAGCTGACCGGCACCTCCCTTTGCGTCACGCGCAGTACAATTTCACTGCCGAAATCGCGCAGCGCGTAGCGGCCGCTCACGGCGGCCGGCCGCTCGATGCCGAAGTCCAGCACCCGCCGCGGCGCGCTTACGCCGCGCCAATAATCAGCGTAGGCGTCGTCCGCGTTGATCACCGCCACCCCGTCCGCGGGCAGGGCCGAGAACACCGCGCCGTGCTCATGCGCAACATCCTCGACGCTATGCATGAACTCCTGATGCTCGCGCTGGGCGTTGTTCACCAGCGCCACGGTAGGCTGCGCGATGCCGGCGAGGTAAGCGGTTTCCCCCGCGTGATTCATGCCCAGTTCCACCACGGCGCAGGTGTGCTGCGCGCGCAGCCCCAGCAGCGTCAGCGGCACGCCGATGTCGTTGTTGAGGTTGCCCGGCGTTGCGTACGCGCGCCCGGGGCCCGCGTGTTCGGTCAGGATGGCGGCGATCATTTCCTTCACCGTGGTCTTGCCGTTAGAGCCGGTCACCGCGATCAGCGGCAACGTGAATTTGCCGCGCCAGTAGGCCGCCAGCCTGCCCAAGCCCAGGCGCGTATCGTCGACGATGAGCAGCGGCAGCGGCGTATCGCCAGAAGCAGCCGCCGCTCGCCGGTCGACCATTGCCGCGGCCGCGCCGCGCGCGCTCGCCGCGGCAAGGTATTCATGGCCGTCGAAGCGCTCGCCGCGCAGCGCCACGAACAACGCACCCTCGGCCAGCGTACGCGTGTCGCTGCATACAGCGGCGAAACGCGCGTTTGCCCCGCGCGCTTCGCCCCCGGCAGCCTGCGCCGCTTCACGCATGTCCATCATCGCTTCCATGCCGCGAGCGCCTCCGCAGCCACTACCGCGTCCGAAAATGGAATGCGCTGACCTGCGCTCTCCTGGTAATCCTCGTGACCCTTGCCGGCGATCAGCACCACGTCATCCGCGCCGGCGGCGCTGATTGCAGCGGCAATCGCTTCGCGCCGGTCGGCGATGACCAGCGGCGGTTGCCCGGTTCCGGCCTCGGCGAGAACGCCTTCGAGTATGTCGGTGATGATCGCCATCGGCTCCTCGCCGCGCGGATTGTCGCTGGTCAGCAACACCTGGTCGGCATTGCGCGCCGCAATCGCACCCATCAGCGAACGCTTGCCGCGGTCGCGCTCGCCGCCGCAGCCAAAGACACATACGAGCCGGCCGCGGCCTGCGTCGGCCAGCGGGCGCAGGCTGATCAGCGCCTCCTCCAGCGCATCCGGGCTGTGGGCGTAATCGACCACAGCGCGCGGCCTGCCCGCGCCGCCCAGAGTCTGCATGCGCCCGGACGGGGAGGTCAGCGCCGCCACGGCCGATACTGCCTGCTCCAGCGCAACTCCGGCGCCGAGCAGCACGCCCAGCACGCCCAGCAGGTTGGACACGTTGAAGCGACCGTGCAGAGCGCTTTTCACTTCTGCCCGCCCCCACGAACTCACCAAGCCGAACACCAAGCCTTCCTGAGTCAGCCTGATGTTCTCGGCTTCCAGGGAGTACTCCAGTCCGGCGGCGCTGGCGACGCCGGCATGGGCGCTGTATCCGGCGCACGCGACTTTGCTGCCGGCGAGCTTTTGCGCGATACGCACACCGAGCACATCGTCCATGTTGAGCACCGCGCCTGAGAGCCCGGGGGCATCGAACAACTGCGCCTTCGCCGCGGCGTAACGCTCCATGTCGCCGTGATAGTCCAGGTGATCGCGGGAGAGATTCGTAAGCAGCGCCACATCGAATTGGGCGCCGTTGACCCGGCCCTGGTCCAGGCCGACGGAGGACACTTCCATCACCACGCCCTGCGCGCCCGAGCGCAGAAACCCGGCCAGTTGCCGATGCAGTTCGATTGCGTCGGGCGTGGTATTGATCGACGGCACGAGTTTTTCGGCTGGAAAACCGCTGCCGAGCGTGCCGATTACCGCGGTTTTGCGTCCCAGCGCATTGAATGCCTGTGCGATCCACTGGCTGCAGGAGGTCTTGCCGTTGGTGCCGGTAACGCCGGCCAGCCACAGATTTTCCGAAGGACGGCCGTAAACTTCGTGGGCGATATAGCCGGCCAGAGCGCGCAGGCCATCCACTGCGATATTGGGCACGCGCCAGGCCTCGTTCCAGGAAAAGCCCTCGCGCTCCCACAGCACCGCGCCGGCGCCGCGTACGATGGCGTCGGCGATGTAGCGCCTGCCGTCCGTATTCGCGCCCGGATAGGCGACGAACGTGTCGCCCGCGCGCAGAGCCCGGCTGTCGGCGCTGAGTCCGCCAATATTCACGCCCTGGCGCTGCAACTGGATCAGGATGCCGGTCGCTGTCTTAATCACGGCGTAGCTCGTTGCGCGTTGCGTGCGTCATTTCAGACACTTTCCTTGATCTCGGAACCCTCGGGCGGCAGCTCCAGCGGTTTGAGCGGAGCGTCCGGCGGCACACCCAGCATGCGCAGCGCCCCGCCCATTACGGCGGAAAATACCGGCGCCGCCACCACGCCGCCGTAGTACTGTCCGGAGCCGGCGTAGGGTTCATCCAGCATCACCGCGATGACCAGTCTGGGATCGGAGGCTGGCGCGAGACCGACGAAAGAGGACACATACTTGTGCTCGGCGTAGCCGCCGTTCTCTTCCTTGTGCGCGGTACCGGTCTTGCCCGCCACGCGATAGCCCATCACGCGCGCCCTGGGCGCGGTGCCGCCGGGCTGCACTGCCAGCTCAAGCATGTCGCGCAGTTTATGCGCGGTGGCCGCAGAGATAACCTGCTCGCCGGCGGGAGGGGTGTCGACCCGCAGCAGCGACAGCGGCATCAGCTCGCCGTCATGCGCAAAAATGGTATAGGCGTGCGCCAGTTGCAGCAGCGAAACGGAGATGCCGTGGCCGTAAGCCATGGTGGCCTGCTCGATCGGGCGCCAGGTCTTGTACGCGCGCAACTTGCCGGCGGCCTCGCCCGGAAAACCCACCCGCGGCGGGCTGCCGAAGCCGACCTCGTCGAACATCGCCCACATCGATTCCGCCGACAGACCGAGCGCAATCTTGGCCGCGCCGACATTGCTTGAGCGCTGGATCACCTGCGCCACGGTCATGTCGCCGAAGCGGTGCGCATCGTGGATGACTGCCCTGCCTATGCTCATGCTGCCGCCGGCGGTCGCGATCATCGTCGCCGGCGTTACTTTTCCCTGCTCGATGGCGGCAGCCACGGTAAAGGGCTTGAGGGTGGAACCCGGCTCGAAGGTGTCGGTAATGACGCGATTGCGCAATTGCGCGCCGGACAATTGGCTGCGGTTGTTGGGGTTGTAGGTCGGCAGGTTGGCGAGCGCCAGCACCTCGCCGGTCTTGGCGTCGAGCACGACAATCGCGCCTGCCTTGGCTTTGCTGCTATTTACGGCGAGTTTCAGCTGTGAGAAAGCCAGGTTCTGCAATCTCGCATCCAGCGCCAGCACCAGATCGCGGCCGTTCTGCGCCTCCCGGATCGATTCCGTATCCTCGACGATCTGTCCGAGGCGATCCTTGATCACCCGCCGGCTGCCGGACTTGCCGCCGAGCGTGGACTGAAAGGCGAGTTCAATGCCCTCCTGCCCGACATCGTCCGCGCCGGTGAAGCCGAGCACCTGCGCCATCACGTCCCCGCCGGGGTAATAGCGACGATACTCGCGGTCCTGGAACAGGCCGGCTATGCGCAGTTCGCTTACACGCTCGGCGACTTCCGGTGGAATCTGGCGCTTGAGGTAGACGAACCCCGTGGCGTCGTTCAGGCGCTTGTCGATTTCCCGCGGCGACATTTCCAGCAGGGCCGCGAGCTTGTCACGTTGCCGCGACGAATATTGCACCTCTTCCGGGATCGCCCATACCGACTTGACCGGCGTGCTGATCGCGAGTGCCTCGCCGTGGCGGTCGGTGATCTTGCCGCGATTGGCGCTGATCTCGAGCACGCGGCTATAGCGCGACTCGCCTTTTTGCTGCAGGAAATCGTTGTTCAGACCCTGCAGGTACACGGCACG
The DNA here is from genome assembly GCA_014860395.1 of Burkholderiales bacterium. Taxonomy (GTDB): domain Bacteria; phylum Pseudomonadota; class Gammaproteobacteria; order Burkholderiales; family SG8-39; genus 2-12-FULL-64-23. The sequence continues at coordinate 6,179 of JACZJU010000084.1, forward strand.
GCCCGCGAGCACGAGAAAGCCGCCGGCAATCAGCACCAGCAGCAGGCGCGAGCGCCACAACGGCAGGTGCAGCGCGAGCACCGGACTGGTGGCGTAGTTCATCGACTCGTCTCCGCCGCCGCCGCGGGCAGTACCACCTGGGTGCGCTTCGCATCGGGCACGCTCATGTGCAAGCGTTCGCGCGCGAGCTTCTCGACGCGCGCATGCATCGCCCAGGTGCTTTGCTCGAGCTGCAGCTGCCCCCATTCGACATCGATCTGCTTGGCCAGATTTTGCTCGTGCTCGAGCTCGGCGAAGAGCTTTCTCGCCTTGTGTTGCGAGGTCACCAGGCCGAGGGCGCAGGCGGTGAGCAGCGCGAGCAGAATGAGGTTGATCCGAGCCAATTCAGACCCCGGTGCGTTCTGCGACGCGCAGGGTTGCGCTGCGCGCTCGCGGATTGGCCGCTATCTCTTCGGACGACGCTCGCACTGCCTTGCCGATCAAACGCAGCCGCGCCTGCGGAAGCTCGCGCTCGCGCAGCGGCAGACGTATCGGCACGTCGGCGTGCGCGCAATCGCGCATGAAGCGTTTTACGATGCGGTCCTCGAGCGAATGGAAGCTGATCACCGCGAGGCGCGCGCCCGGATTCAGCAGTTCGAGGATTTGCGGCAGGGCTAACGACAACTGCGCAAGCTCCTGATTGAGGTAAATCCGTACAGCCTGGAAGGTGCGCGTCGCCGGGTCCTTGTTTTTTTCCCGCGTGCGGACGGCCGCACCCACGATATCGGCAAGTTGCCCTGTGGTGACAATTGGTTCTCTTTGCCTAGCAGCAACAATCGCCTTTGCAATCTGTTTAGCAAACCGTTCTTCACCATAGTCGCGGATCACCTCCCTGATCTCGGCTTCACTGGCCGTTTCCAGCCACTTTGCGGCGGTTTGCCCCCGGCTCGTGTCCATGCGCATATCGAGCGGGCCGTCGCGGCGGAAACTGAAGCCGCGCGCGGCGTCGTCGAGTTGCGGCGAGGACACCCCCAGGTCGAGCAGCACCCCATCCACACCCTCCAGGCCGAGGCGCGCGAGCACGTCGGCCAGGTCGGCGAAGCTCGAATGCACCATGCAAAAACGAGCGTCGCCTATTCTTGTTGCGGCCGCGACCGCCTGCGGATCGCGGTCGAGCGCGATCAGGCGCCCGTGCGCACCCAGCCGATCGAGGATCAGGCGGCTGTGTCCGCCGCGCCCGAAAGTCGCATCGACATAGATCCCCTCTGCACGCCTCGAATCCGCACGCACTGCCAAAGCATCGACCGCCTCCTGCAGCAACACCGTCTTGTGCGAGTCTTGCGCCACAACGGCGCCCGCGTCCTCAGCCCCAAAAGCGCTCACAGAGCAAAATCTTCCATCCCCGCCGGCAGCTGGGTCTGCGCCGTCAATAGCTGCAATTGTTTTTCCCAGGTGTCCCGATTCCATATCTCGAAATGGCTGCCCTGCCCGACCAGCATCACCTGTTTTTCCAGGGCGGCGAATTTGCGCAGTTCAGGCGAGATCAGTACGCGCCAGGCGGCGTCGATTTCGACTTCCTCGGCGAAGCCCACGAGCAGGCGCTTCCACACGGAGAAGCGCGCATCGAGCGCGGGGAAACCCATGACACGTGCGCGTATCGGTTCCCAGGCGCTCGCCGGGTAGAGCAGCAGGCAGCCGTCGGGGTGAGCAGTGAGCACGAGACTGGGAGGGGGGGACTTCTGCAGCAGCGCGTCACGATGGCGCGAAGGAACGGTAAGGCGTCCCTTGGCATCGAGGCTTAAGGCTGCCGCACCCTGAAACATTGCATCCCCTTCTTCGGTGTAGGAGGCTAGTGTGGAAAATCCCATAATTTCCCACTAAAAGCTACTATTCCCCACTTTAGAGGAGTTAATTGCCTAGGTCAAGGACTCAATCAAAGATTTTTCCAATTAGGACAAAGACTTAAAAGCGATTCTATCAGTGATTCTGTAAATTATATATTTCTTAAAAAACAATAAGATAAAATATACATCGAAAGTGAAATATCAACAAATGGGCGCGCATGCGCTCCTGCTTTCCCACCCGGACGCACGCGCCGCAGCATGCGTTGCCACCCACCGCGGGCGCAGGCTCTCGATCTGGATGAATTCGCGCCGCGCACGCCCTGCTCCTATACCGCATTCGCCTATAATCGGTTTTTCACAAGGCAGAAGACAGCTATGACGATGCTCAGCCCCGAAGACATGGATTTGATTTTCCGCAATGCCCGCACCCAGAACGGCTGGCAGCCGAAGGCGGTGAGCGACGCGCAATTGCGCGAGCTCTACGATCTGATGAAATGGGCGCCGACCACCATGAACACCAACCCGGCGCGCATACTGTTCCTGCGCAGCCCCGCGGCGAAGGAGCGTTTGAAGCCGGCGCTCAGCCCGGGCAACGTGGACAAGACCATGGCGGCGCCAGCGACCGCCATCATCGCTTACGACACCGAGTTCTACGAACTGTTGCCGAAACTTTTCCCGCACAATCAAGACGCGCGAGGCATATTCGCAGGTGAGGAGAAGAAGGCGAGCACAGAGAAGATTGCATTTCGCAACGGCTCGATGCAGGGCGGCTATTTCATCCTCGCCGCGCGCTCGATAGGTCTGGACTGCGGACCGATGTCCGGCTTCGACAACGCCAAGGTGGACGCGGAGTTTTTCGCCGGCACCGGCATCAAGTCGAACTTCCTTTGCAACCTCGGCTACGGCGAGCCAGCGAAAGTGATGCCGCGCAATCCGCGCCCGGCGTTCGACGAGGTATGCAAGCTGCTGTAACGGAAACGGTATGACATCCGCGGTCACCAGCGAACGACCCGCCGTGTCCGGATCGGCGGCAGCGCCGAAAGAGCGGATCGCGCCGTGAGCATTCGCTTGATGCTGGTGGACGACCACAGATTGCTGCGTGAAGCGCTGCACGCGATCCTGGAGAAGGCTGGCGACATGGTGGTGGTCGCCGAGGCGGAGAGCGGCTCCAAAGCCCTGGCGCTCGCACGCGCGCTGGCGCCGGACGTGGTGGTGATGGAGATCGGCCTGGAGGGCATGAGCGGTATCGAGGCGACTCGCCGCATGCTCACCCACAATCCGGCCGTCAGGGTGCTGGGCCTGTCAATTTTTGAAGACCAGCGCCTGGTGCTGCAAATGCTGCAGGCAGGCGCCAGTGGCTACGTCGCCAAATCTGCCGGCAGCGAGGAGTTGCTGCGCGGCATTCGCGCGGTGGCGCAAGGCGAAACCTTTCTGTACGCGGAGGCTGAGGCGGCGATTGTCGAGAGCCTGCGCACACAGTCGCTGCAAGGAATGCGCAAGGACCCGTTGGGCAGGCGCGAATACGAGGTGTTGCAACTGCTCGCAAGCGGCAAGACTTCGGCTCAGATCGCCGATGCCCTGGATATCGCGACCGGTACAGTCGAGGTGCATCGACGCAATATCATGCGCAAACTCGACCTGCACAATGTGGTGGAGCTGACCAGATACGCCATACGCGAGGGGCTCAGCTCGCCCTAGGTCTGACCTGCATAGCCAGCTCCGGGCCAAGCCTTATGGCAGACTGGGACTACCGTAATCCCGGTAGTTGAAGTTCAGCGCTTCCCGATACCGCCGTTGCTGCCCCCAACCTAAACTAAACGCGTGTGACGATCGTGCTGGCGATTTTGGTCGAGTTTTTCGCAAGCCGGCTTGCCGCACACCCTAGCCAAACACGGGGACATCGACATGCGACCACATGCCAATACGCTCGACGCGCAAGTAGTTCTGGAGCAGCCGGCGAGCCGGGCTGCGTCGCTGGGCCTGAGGGAACTGGCCGCACTGCTGAAAATCGACCTCGATGGCGTCAACGTCGATCCGGGCATGACGTTCACTCTGCGCCGTGTGCAACAGGGCGCAGCTTTGTATCATGCCGGCGATCAGTTCGGCCCTATCTACGCCATCCGCTCGGGCACTTTCAAGTGCGTGCTGCTCGATGCGAACGGCAGCTATCAGGTGTTGGGTTTTCCGATGGCGAGCGAGGTACTCGGCCTGGACGGTATCGAAGAGCAGCACTACCGCACCGAGGCCGTGGCTCTCGAAGACAGCGAAGTGGCGATCATTCCGTTCCCGCGTCTCGCGCACCTTGGCGGCAGGGCCGGAGGGCTGCAACAGTTCGTCTACCGTCTGCTCAGCCGCCAGCTTGCGCGCGAGCACATGCAGATGTGGCTGCTCGGTTCGCTCGGTGCCGAGTCCCGGGTGGCGGCGTTTCTGCTGCTTCTGGGCGAGCGCTATGCGCATCTCGGCTATTCCGACACCCGCTACCATCTGCGCATGACCCGACTTGACCTGGGAAGCTTCCTCGGGCTGACCCAGGAAACCGTCAGCAGGGCCTTGTCCAGGTTTCACGAAACCCGCGTCATCCAGGTGCACAACAAGGAGCTGAAGATTCTCGACGCCGAGCGCCTGCATCAGATCGTCGCGAACGCCCGACACTCGGGCTAAAGCCTGCGCCGCCCGGCACGCAGCCAGTCGCAGATCGCCGGAGAAAAAACCTGTAACAAATTGCGGGGAGTGCTGGCATCGCTTGCCTTAAACCGGCACCCTGCAAAACGACTTTTTCTGCGCACCTCGGCCTCCGCCACGCCAGCCTCGGCGGTGAGCTCGAATGCACTGCGACTTGACCAAACTCACAACCGTCGGCGTGGTCTAAGGTAGATTTGCATTCTGCCTGGATCAAGCGTGGAGCGGACAGTGTTCGTGGGGCGGAACGAATCGGTGCGATGTCGCCATGTCGCGGCATTGCGGGAAGGCGCTTTAGCCATTGCAGCAGCGGCGGGCGCAGGAGCCATCACCGGAGACTGGCGAGCGTGATCGGCTACACGAGCTCGAGCGAACCGGTGCTCATTGCTTCGGGCAGGGCCAGACTAGTGGGCTTATTGGCGCTTCCGCGAAATCCAAGCGGCTTGGTGCTGTTCACGCAGAGTAGCGGTTCGCGCCGACTTTCACCACACAGCAGCTACCTCGCCGACGAATTGGGACACGCGGGACTAGCGACCTTGCTGCTCGATCTCGCCAGCCCGGACGAAGACGGCGGAAACAAGCAAAGCGTCGACATTGCCCTCCTGGCGGCGCGCCTAAGCCGCGCAACCGATTGGATCTGCACAGAGCCGGAAACGAAGAAGCTCGCGCTCGGCCTGTTCGTCAGGGGCAGCGACGCCGCGGCGGCGTTGCAACTCGCCGCCCGCCGGCCAGAGCGGATCGCTGCGGTGGTATCACGCAGCGGCCGGCCAGATCTCGCCGGCCCCGACGCGCTGGCGCGGGTACGCGCGCCGACCTTGCTCATCGTCGGCGAAGAAGACCGCGCGGTCATCGATCACAACCGCCACGCCCTGGACCAGCTCAGCTGCGAGAAAGATCTGGCGGTGATTCGATGCGCGACACATCCACGCGCGGAACAGGGTTGGCTGCAGGAAATAGCGCGGCTGGCGGCGCGCTGGTTCAAGGGATATTTCGGCGGAGCAACGAGTCCGGCGGCCCGGCCTCAACCCTAACCCTGATAGTCGCCCACGCCGCCCGAATCGCCGGCCGCGCTGCCGCGGCGCATGCTGCCCCCGCCTTCCGGAGTGCCATGTCCGCGCGAGATCGGCTGGTCCAGCACCGTCGGCACCGGCAAATCGATCAATCGATAGAGATTGGCGAGCTTCAGCCGGAACAGCCGGTCGAAACTCCCCACGGCCGCGGCGGAGTTGTAGTCGCCGAACCACCAGAACCAGTCCGAGCCTTCGCAGTCGGCCAGTTGCCTTGTTGCCGCCGCGCTGCGCTCGGCGTCCAGGCGGCCGCTTGCCTGAACCAGATCGAAACTTTGTTTGGCGGCACACAGAAGATCCCAGGCGCGATTCTTGTCTTCCGATCCGATCCAGGTGGAGAAAGTGCCATAGACCCAGCTCCCGGCGACCAGGCGTTCGAGCTCGCGGGTCGCGGCGGGCCGGACCCCGGGGGAAGCGGCGCCCGCGTCCGCGCACTCGCGCAGGAACGCAGCATAGGTGGTCGTGCGAATGACCGAGTGCGTTTCCAGCGCCTGATACAGTGCGTTGAGGAAATAATAGGCGTTATACGGATAATGCTCCCAGGCATTTTCGCCATCGAGAATCACGCTCACCAGCGGCCGCTCATCCTGCGGCGCTTCCGCCGCGATGTGTTCGAGTTCGCCGATGAAATTGGCCGCAGCGTCGCTTGCGTACCATTTCTGGTACTCGAAACCAATCCTGTCCGACAGCGCGTCGTCGCGGAAGAACAGGGTCAGATCGGGAGTAGCGGCCAGCCGGTATGGGCGGTACAGGTAGCTAGCTCGGGGCTGCACCGGCTTCCCGGCCACGCGCAGACTGTTTGCCAGCACCTGCTCGCCGCTAGCCACCCAATTCAAACCGTTTCCGCTAAGCAAGCGCAAAAGTGCCTCGGAAACCGAACCCTCGGCCGGCCATAGTCCGGTCGGAGCTGCGCCGAAACGGCGCGCATGGCTGTCAATTGCCGAGTGCAACTGTGCCGCCACGCGCGCACGACCGCCGGGATACGCCGGTTCCTCGGGCAGCGGCGCTTTCGGCATGGCCTCGCGCGCCGAGCGGAAATCGAGCAACAGCGGCGCCAGCGGATGGTAGTGCGGCGTGGTCGAGATTTCGATCTGCCCGGCGGAGGCGAGACGCGCATAGCGTCCGACCACGCCGCAGACCAGCTCGCCGATCAGCCGAAACAGGTCGCCGCGATGCTGCTGCGCGAAATGCTCGCCGATCGCCATCAGCCGGGTCACCAGCTCGGACTCGCGCCGCACCGTCTCCCCGGTCCAGGCGAGGTGATACCAGATCAAGGCGTCGTAGAAAAACCGGTCCGACAGATAAGCCGCCGCTGCCTGACCCTGCGCCTCGAATATCCTGAACAGATCGTACAAGCGTTTGTAATGCGGATAGTGCTGAATGATCACCAAGGCGTCGGGGTCGAGGCAGCGCTCGGCAATCGACGCGCGCTCCTGCCCGGTGAGAGGCTGCGCCTCGTCGCGCGCGAGCAGCCGCAGCAGCGGGTCACGCAGCTTTCCGCTTTGAAACTGGTCGGCGTAATCCTCGATCTGGTCGATCAATACCGGCACCCAGTTGACCACAGCGTGCATCCCCGCGTGGTGCTCGAGGTGCCAGGCCATGTCGGTGTAGTCCTTGATGGCGTGCAAATACACCCAGGGCAGCACGAACTCGCCGCTTGCATGGTCGCGGTAATCCGGCTGGTGCAGATGCCATACCAGCACGAGATCCAGAGGGCGGGATGCGCTCATCGAACAGGCCGGGGCTGTAAAACGGCCGGCCCGGTAAAACCCGGATTTACTTCTTCATCACACTTCACCTGCAAGCGCCTCCGACTGTGGAATATCCAAGGGACCGCGCGAAACCGCGGAACTCATTCCGCCGCATGTCGAGTTTTCGAGAATCCGCTAGCGCAGGTGGTGCACCTGCTGACCCAGATTCTCGGGAACGATCACGGTCACCCCCTTCTCGGTGACATGAAAGCGTTTGCGGTCCGCCTCTGGATCGACCCCTGCCGTGAACCCGTCCGGGAGCCGGCAGTGCTTCTCCACGATCGCCCGCCGCAAAGTCACATTATTGCCGATTTCCACGTTCGGCAGGATTACACAATCCTCGATGTCGCAGTAGTCTTGCACGTGCACGTTGGTGAACAGCACCGAGCGCCGCACCTTCGAGCCGCTGATGATGCAGCCACCGGATACCAGCGAATCGATCGCCATGCCGCGCCGGCCGTCGCTGTCGAATACGAATTTCGCCGGTGGCATCTGCTCCTGATAGCTCCATATGGGCCAGTCGCGGTCGTACAAATTGAGGTCCGGCACGACGTGCGTCAGGTCCATGTTCGCTTCCCAATACGCATCGAGCGTGCCCACGTCGCGCCAGTAGGGCGCGCCCTTGCTCGTGTTGACGCAACTGTCGTTGAAGCGGTGCGCATGCACGTACGCGCCCGAACGAATCAGCCAGGGAATGAGATCCTTGCCGAAGTCATGGCTGGAGCCGTCGTCTTCGGCGTCGCGTATCAGCTGCTCGTACAGGAACGCCTCGTCGAACACGTAGATCCCCATGCTCGCGAGCACCCTGTCCGTATGGCCCGGCATCGGCGCGGGCTTTTCCGGCTTTTCCTCGAAAGCGCTGATGCGCCGTTTTTCGTCCACCGTCATCACGCCGAACTGGTGAGCGTCGGCGAGCAGCACCTCGATGCAGCCTACGCTCATCGGCGCCCCGCTTGCCACATGGTCCGCGAGCATGCGCGTGTAATCCATCTTGTAGACATGATCCCCGGCAAGCACGAGCACATATTTTCTTTTTTGCCGGCGCAGAATGTCGATGTTCTGGTACACCGCGTCGGCGGTGCCGCGGTACCAGTCGGCGGTGACGCGCTGCTGCGCCGGCAGCAGTTCGACGAACTCCTCGAAACGGCCGTCGAGAAAACTCCAGCCGCGCTGCACATGCCGGATCAGGCTTTGCGCCTTGTATTGCGTGCAGATGCCGATGCGCCGGATGCCGGAGTTGACGCAGTTGGACAGAGCGAAATCGATGATGCGCAACTTGCCGCCGAAGGGCACCGCCGGCTTGGCGCGCCAGTCGGTAAGTACCGCCAAGCGCGAACCGCGGCCGCCGGCGAGGACGATGGCGAGCGTGTCGTAGGCAAGGTCTCTTAGATCGATAGGCCACGGCGCTTCGTTGCCGGCGCGATTGGCCGCCGGCCCGCCCTGGTCGAAGCCTTCCATGTGACCCTTGATGCCGCTTTCAGCTGCACTCATCGACTTTGGGCTTCCACATAGCGGACCGCGATCGGCGTCTCGCTCGCCGCGACCTCAGGGCGTGCCGATCAGCCGCAGCACTTCCGCCTCCGCCTCGATCCAGTCCTGCATTTCGAAGCCCGGGGCAAAGCCGCGCCTTTCGGCGCGGAAATATGCCGCCTGCTCAATCAGCCTTTGGCGCTCCTGCGCGTTCAGCGCTGGACTAGGTTGCGCTTCGGCGGTGCCTTTCTTTGCTTTTGCCCTGACCGCGGGCGCGCGAGTCGCGGGCTTTGACGCCACGGCAGCCTTTGCTCCCGCCTTGGTTTTCGGCGTGCGCGTCGGTGTGTTTGGCATAATCCCTCCCTTTGGTGAACTACCTTCCTACTTAAGGATAGCCGCCATCGGTCAGGTGCGCTTGAGAATTGTCAAGTCGGCGGGCCCGCGAGCGTTGTCGCTTCGCGCTCAGCGCCGCGCAGCGATCAGCGCCGCGCCGAGCAGCCCGAGGCGCTCCGTGGTGACCACGTGCACCGGAACCCTGAGGTTCAGCTGCGCGTGCGCGCCTTTGGCGTTGAACGCCGCCATGAAACCGCCGGCTGCGAGCCGACTCAAGATTTTCCGCGCAATGCCGCCAGCGATATAGACGCCGCCGCGCGCCGATACGGCGAGCGCGTGATCGCCTGCCGCCGCGCCGTAGCAGGTGATGAACAGGTCCAGTGCACGGATTGCAAGCGGGTCGTTCTGCTCCAGAGCATGGCGGCTGATCGCGGCGGCGCCTTCGCGGCGCACGCTCTCGCGCAAGGAGGGCGCCTCAGGCAATTCGGCGCGCAGGAATTCGTAAATGCGCAGCAGGCCCGCGCCGCAGACCACATGCTCCACGCTGACGCGGCCCAACTGCGCATGCAGCACCCGCCACAAGCGCATCTGCTCGTCGTCCGCAGGCGCAAAACCCACATGCCCGCCTTCCCCGGGGACTATCCGGTAGCCCTTGCCCTGCGGCAGCGCATAGGCCACGCCCAGTCCGGTGCCGGCGCCGATCACCACGCGCGGCGCCTGCGGCAACGGTTCGCCACGTTGCAGCGACGCAATTTCATCTTCGCCCAGCGCCTCGACGCCCGCGGCGGCGGCCTCGAAATCGTTCACCAGCCGCACGCGGTCGATGCCGAACTGCGTCGCTATCGTCCCTGAATCGAGGTGCCAGGGCAGGTTGGTCATGTTTATGCGATTGTCCGAAGCCGGCCCGGCTGCGCCGAAGCAGGCACTGGCAAGGCGCAGCTCGCGCCCGCGATGTTGCCTGCATTCGTCGAGAAAGCGCGCGAGCATGGCGGAAAAATCGGCAAAGGAGGCGACTGCGTAGCGCCGCTCCAGTAGCGGCGTCGGCCGGCCCGCGCGCACCGTCGCCAGCTGCAGCAGCGCCTTGGTGCCGCCGATGTCGCCAGCGAGTATCATCTGCGCCCCCGCGACACGGAAACTTGGTCTGGAATCCCAACCCCTGCTAATATTGGGCACCTCGGCAGCGCTTTCCTGCGGCGCCGCGACCCGAATTCATGCCTGCAACCACTTCCGACAAAACCACGAACTCCAGCCCGTTGCGCATTCTGTTTGCCACATCGGAGTGCGCGCCGCTGGTAAAGACCGGCGGCCTCGGCGACGTCAGCGCCGCCTTGCCCGCCGCGATAAAGGCGTTGGGAATCGACATCCGTATCCTGCTGCCGGCCTATCGCCAGGTGCTCGCGGCGCTGCCGGGCTGCCGCGAAATCGCGCGCATCGAGGCGACGGCAGATTTTCCAAATGCTCGCCTGCTCCAGAGTCAGATGGCGTCGGGCGTGCCGCTTGTCCTGCTCGACTGCCCGGATATGTACGACCGCGACGGCGGCCCGTATCAGACCGAAGCCGGCAAAGACTGGGACGACAACGCGCTGCGCTTCGGCCTGCTCTCGCGCGTCGCCGCGCTGCTGGGCAGCGCCGACAGCCCGCTCGACTGGCGGCCTCAGGTGATCCACGGCAATGATTGGCAGACCGGTCTCACCCCTGCCTATCTGCGCTACGCCGCAAAAGCGCGCGCCGCGACGCTGCTGACCGTACACAACCTGGCTTTTCAGGGAATATTCGAGCCCGGGCTCGTCGCCGCGCTCGGCCTGCCTGCGGCAAGCTTCAGCCCGGACGGGGTCGAGTACTACGGCAAGCTTTCGTTTCTCAAGGGCGGCCTGCAGCTCGCCGACGCGATCAGCACGGTCAGCCCGGGCTATGCGCGCGAGATTCAGGGCGAAGGCCTCGGCTTCGGCCTGCACGGTCTGCTCTCCGCGCGCAAAGATAGCCTCCACGGCATCCTCAACGGCATCGACACCGCCTTGTGGAACCCGGCCACCGACCCGCTGATCGCATGCCGCTACTCGGCCGATACGCTTGCAGCCAAAACTGGCAACAAGCGCGCGCTGCGCGAGCGTCTGGGCCTGGCGCTTACGCCCGAGTTGCCGCTGTTCGCCGTGGTAAGCCGGCTCACCGAGCAAAAAGGACTGGACTGGCTGCTGCAGATCGCGCCGCAGCTGCTGGCGTTGCCGGCGCAGCTCGCCCTGCTCGGCGGCGGCGATCCCGAACTCGAGCGCGGCTTTCTCGCACTGGCTCAGCGCCACCCGCACTCGGCCAGCGCGACGATAGGCTTTGACGAAACGCTTGCGCATTTGATCGAGGCCGGCGCCGACGCCTTCCTCATGCCCTCGCGCTTCGAGCCCTGTGGTATGAACCAGATGTACAGCCAGCGCTATGGCACGCCGCCTATCGTGCGCGCCACCGGCGGACTCGCCGACACGGTGGTCGATTGCACCCCGGGTACGCTCGCCGACGAAAGCGCCAGCGGCTTTGTCTTTCACGAGCCCAGCGCCGACGCCCTGCTCGCCGCGGTCCGGCGCGCGGCAGACGCCTGGGCCGACAACGCGACCTGGCACGCGCTGCAGCGAAACGGCATGGCCCGCGATTTCGGCTGGAACACGAGCGCGCGCAGCTACGCCGGAATTTACGCGCGGCTGGCGAAGAACCGCTAGAAAACGATTCAGATCCGAAAAACGTACACTCATCGCGTCGCCCGCCTTCGTCATTGCGGGGTTAAGCTTTGGCGCGGGCGAGAAGCCGTCCGCGCGGATCGCCGATCTTGAATAAAAACAAACCCAAGCCGTTCCTGCTTTTGTCCATAACCGCGATTTTGCTGCGGATGTGCTTTTCATCCGCGGCAAAATCGCGGTTGGCGCGCGCAGCGCGCAATGGCTGATCCCGGCACGCGACGGCATTCAGGGCACGGCATTAAGGTCAAGCCCAGAGCATCAAGCCCAGCTCGAACGGATGGGTCAGGAACTCACGACAGGGATAGGCGCGGATGCGCATATCCAGCCGACCGCATAATTCCGGTGAGAGTTCCAGCGTGAAATGGTGATCGCCGTTCGCATCCTCGCCTTGCGCGACGAAGCGGTGCGATACCCTATCCTCTTTGCCTTCTATTCCGGCCCGGCTCAGCAACAGTTCCAGGATCACGTCCTCCGGGCTCAGATGGTTGAGCTTTAGCGTCGCTTCGATACGCACGCTGTCGCCGAATTCGATGCGCTTCTTCGGCATGTCCAGCCTGCGTATGCTCACCCCCGGCCAGGCTTGGCGCACGCGCGACTTCCATGCGGCAATCGATTGCGCGACCTCGAATCCCCTCTCTGCATAGAGGCGGCCCTGCTGCGCGGCCGGCTGATAGCAGTTGGCGACATATTCTCCCAGCATGCGCATGGAATTGAAACGCGGCATGAGACTGGAGATGGAGCGCTTCGCCAGCTTCACCCATTCGGGCGAGTAGCCGCAGCTTTCGTGTTTGTAGTAAAGCGGAATGACGTGATCCTGCAGGATTTCGTACAGCGTGCGCGCTTCCTCGCGGTTGCGGGTCGCGTCATCCGTCCCGGCGACGGAGGGCTTGATCGCCCAGCCGTTGGTGCCGTCGTAGCCTTCGCCCCACCAGCCGTCGAGCACCGACAGGTTGACCACGCCGTTCATCGCCGCCTTCATACCCGAAGTGCCCGAAGCCTCGAGCGGATAGACCGGATTGTTGAGCCAGACATCGACGCCGGAAACCATGCGCCGGCTCAGACGCAGGTCATAGCCCTCCACCAACAGTATCTTGCCCTCGAATTCGGGCATCTGCGCCACCTGCATCAGGCGCCTGATCAAATCCTGCCCGGGCACGTCCGCCGGGTGCGCCTTGCCCGCGAACAGAAACAATACCGGACGCTGTGGGTCGCCCAGCAGCTGGCGCAGCCAGTCGAGATTCTCAAACAGCAGCGTCGCGCGTTTGTAGGTGGCGAAGCGGCGGCCGAAGCCGATGATGAGCACGGTCGGATTGTCCGGATCGCACAGGCTCAGCAGCCGATCCAGGTGCGCCTCGCTGCCCTGGTTGCGCGTGTTCTGTTCGCGCAGGCGGAAGCGCACCAGGTGCAGCAGCTGCGATTTCAGGTGCTGGCGGGTGCTCCAGAAGACATGGTCCGGCACGTCCTTGATCTGGTCCCAGCAACTCTGGTCGCCCAGCCTGCGGCTCCAGCCGTAGCCGAGAAAGTGGTCGAACGCATCGGCCCACTCCGGCGAGAGGAAAGTCGGCACGTGCACGCCGTTGGTGATCGCGGTGATCGGGTTTTCTTCCGGCGGCACCTGCGGCCACAGTCCGCGCAGTATGTTCGCCGACACACCGCCATGGATTTTGGAAACGCCATTGTGGAAACGCGAGCCGCGTACGGCAAGCGTGGTCATGTTGAATTCGGTCCCGCCCGGCTCCAAGCCCAGCGCCAGCAGGCGCTCGCCGGGGATCCCCAACTCGTCGCAACAGTTCTGGAAATAATGCAGCACCAGTTGCGTGGAGAAATGATCATGCCCCGCCGGCACCGGAGTGTGGGTGGTAAACACCGTATTGACCGCCACCGCCTCGAGCGCGCTGTCGAAATCCAGGCCTTGGCGCACCAGCGTGCGCAAACGCTCCAGGATCATGAACGCCGCGTGCCCCTCGTTGATGTGCCAGACCGTGGGCGTCAGGCCCAGCGCCGCAAGCGCGCGCACGCCACCGATGCCGAGCACGAGTTCCTGCTCGATGCGCGTGGTGCGGTCGCCGCCATAGAGTTGGTGCGCGATATAGCGGTCGTGCGCGCTGTTCTCCTCGATGTCGGTGTCGAGCAGGTACAGGTTCACGCAGCCGACCTGCGCCCGCCACACCTTCGCCATGACCTCGCGTCCGGGGAACTCGATCGCCACTTTCAAATCCGTGCCGTCGTCGTTGCGCACCGGCAGGATCGGCAACTCGTCGAAATCCGAAGCAATATGCGTCGCCCGCTGATTGCCATGGCGGTCGACGGTCTGGGAGAAATAGCCCTGTCGGTAGAGCAGGCCGATCCCGACGAAAGGCAGGCGCATGTCGCTCGCGGTCTTGCAGTGGTCGCCTGCGAGTATGCCCAGACCGCCGGAGTAGATCGGCAGGCTCTCATGGAAACCGAACTCGAAGCAGAAATAGGCGACCAGCTCGGACTGCGCGAGCGGCGCTTCAGCCGCGTCGCGGCGCGTCTGCTCGCCGTGATAGCTGTCGTAGGCCGAGAGCACGCGATTGTAGTTGTCGATGAACAGCTTGTCCTCGGCCGCGTCGAGCAGGTGCTGCTGATCGATGCGCTTGAGCAGGGCCTTGGGGCTGTGTCCCACCATGTTCCACAAACCCGGATCCAGCCGCGAAAACAGCGCGCGCGTGGGCATGATGTCCCAGCTGTACCAGAGATTGTTGGCGAGCTCCTCCAGGCGCGCGAGCCGCTGCGGAATTTTCGGATTGACTTCGAGATCGAATGCGGTGCCCGGTTTCATGGTTTGCCTTTGCTACACGCGGGGGCGCCAACGCGCGCCCCGAACGCTCTGAGGTTAGGAACTTCCCGCGAATTATAGCGCCATGGCCGCGGCTAATAGCCCGCTGCACAATTCATTTTGCAGCGGCCGACGCATGGGAGCACGAGGGGAAAGATCCCCTCATTTTGAAACGAGGCTTATACGGCGATCAGCCCGTGTACGCTGAACCGCTCGACAGCATCGGTCCATGTCTGGGCGGGGGCGAAGCCGCTGCGCTGCGCCAGCGCGCGGAATTCATCGGCGCTGTACTTGCAGGATATCCCGGTGAGCATCATTTCGCCCTGGCTGAATTTGAAGCGCTCGCCGCCGACGTGCACGAACTGCGAGGCCAGGCTTTCGATGTGCATCTCGACCCGGCCGCGATCCTCATCATAAAAAGTCCGGTGGCGAAAACGCTGCAGTTGGAAATCCCCGCCGAGCTCGCGGTTGATGCGTTCGAGCAGATTGAGGTTGAACGCGGCAGTCAGGCCCGCCGCATCATTGTAGGCGGCGTCCAGCGTCAGCTTGTCTTTTTTCAGATCGACGCCGATAAGCAGTGCGCCGCCCAAGCCGACCGTGCGCCGGGCGAACCGCAGGAACTCGCCCGCCTCCTGCACCGCGATATTGCCAAAAGCCGAGCCGGGACAATAGACGACTTTTCTCCGAATCGGCACGCCGACGAACTCGGGCAAGGTCAGAAGTTTGGTGTGGTCGGCGCAAACGCCGTTGATGTTGAGCCAGGGGAGCAGCCGCGCCAGGGCGGCCGCATTCGAGCGCAACATCTCGGCTTCTATGTCGATGGGCACATACAGCGGCGGCTGCAACTGCTCGATCAGGATGCGCGTATTCCGGCTCGAACAACTGCCCAACTCGATCAGTTGGCAGCCCGGGCCGAGAAATTTCGCCATCGCGGCGCCATGCTCGACCATGATCGCGAGCTCGGCGCGCGCAGGATAGTATCCAGGCAAGGCGCAAATTTGCTCGAACAATGCGCAGCCGTGGGCGTCGTAGAAATACTTTGGCGGCAGGATCTTCCGCGGCTGCGCCAGGCCCGCCAGCACCTCGCCGAGGAAAAATTCGCCTTCGGGCAGAAAATTGTAAAAGCGCGCGACCCCTAGGGCCGGGCGCTGCAGCGGTTGTGCCATCGGTACCTCGACAGCAGTTGACTCAAAAATCCGCAGCATAAGTCGTTTTGCTACGGTCCGACCTTGGAAAGCACGGGGGAAGCCCCAGCCTCTTCGGGTGGTCCCGACCTTCGGTCTTCCACCTTGGGGTATATCCCCGCCTTTCGTTGCAGACCCTTACGCGCGCGCCCTTCAACCTGGCGCGACCTTGCTATCTTCTCGTGCAGCCTTGTGCGCGCTGCCGCCGCGCGGCCTGGCGTTCGCCTCCAGCCAGACCTTGATGCGATTGGCGTCGCCGATACGCGTGAGCTTGCCCCAGGAGTCCAGCAGGACGATGATCACCTGGCGTCCGGCGAGTTCCGCCTGCAGCACCAGGCAGCGGCCGGCGTCGCTGGTGAAGCCGGTTTTGGACAGGCCGATATTCCAGCTATCGTTCGCCACCAGTCGGTTGGTATTGTGATAGGCGAGATGCCTGCCGGCCACCTGGACGTCGTGCCCGGTGGTAGTGGTGTAATCGCGGATGAGTTCATAGCGATGCGCCGCGCGCACCATTTTTGCCAGATCCTCGGCGCTCGCCACATTGCCGCTCGAAAGTCCGGTCGCATCGTCGAAGTGCGTGTCGGTCATGCCCAGCATTTGCGCCTTGTAATTCATGGCGCGCAGGAACGTCTCGATGCCGCCGGGATAGGTGCGTCCCAGCGCCGCGGCGGCGCGGTTCTCCGATGCCATCAGCGCCAGGCGCAGCAATTCGTCGCGACTCAAGCTGGCGCCGGGTTTCAGGCGCGAGTGCGTGCCGCGCAGGGAATCCATGTCGTCGCTGGTAATGGTGATGATCTCGTTCAAGTCCAGGTCCGCATCGAGCACCACCATTGCGGTCATCAGTTTGGTGATCGATGCGATGGGCGTGACTGAGCTCGCATTCTTGTCGAACAGGACTTCTCCGGTTTCCGCGTCCTGGACGATAGCCGCGGCCGAGCGCAGCGACAGCTTGCGCACCGAGTGCGTGGCTTTATCCGCGTCGCGGCGCGCTTCGGCTTGACCAGGGTAAGCGGCGCCGGCCAAGCTCAGGCTCAGGCCGGCACAAATCAGCATATGGCGTACGGACAACAACATATTCTCCTAAGCGTGGCTTCAGACGTTGGCGAAGTCTAGTCGTCGAAATTTTATTTTGCAAGCCGGAATAAGGGGATAGAAGCCCTATTTAAAGCAAAAAAGCCGAATAGCGCGGTAAATACCCCTCTATTCAGGCGATGAGCTGCGCGGGCGAGCGCTGCGACGCCTCCTCCTGTTGCTGCAGCGCCCACATCTGCGCATAGGCGCCATTGCGCTCCAGCAGTTCGCGGTGACTGCCGCGCTCGATGATGCGCCCCGCGTCCATCACCAGGATCTGGTCCGCATCCATCACCGTGGACAAGCGATGCGCGATCACCAGGGTGGTATGCCCGCGCGCGATGCGCGCGAGTTCCGCCTGGATGGATTTCTCGGTTTCGGAATCGAGCGCCGAGGTGGCCTCGTCGAAAATCAGGATCGAGGGTTTCTTGAGGATGGCGCGCGCGATCGCGACGCGCTGCTTCTCGCCGCCTGAGAGCTTCAGACCGCGCTCGCCCACGCGCGCCTCGTACTTGTCCGGCAGGCTTTCGATGAAGTCGTGGATACGCGCCGCCCGGGCCGCCTCGATCACCTCCGCGCGCGTCGCCTCGGGCCGGCCGTACTGGATGTTGTAGTAAATGCTGTCGTTGAACAGTACCGTGTCCTGCGGCACGATGCCGATCGCGCCGCGCAAACTCCCCTGCTGCAGCGCGCGGATGTCGCTGCCATTGACCATGACCGCACCGCGGCTGACGTCGTAGAAACGGTACAGCAGTCGCGCCAGCGTGGACTTGCCGGCGCCCGAGTGCCCGACCACCGCAACCTTGCTGCCCGCAGGCACGTCGAACGACACGTCGAACAGGATCTGGCGCTTCGGATCGTAGGAAAAATCCACATGCTCAAAGCCGATGGAGGCCTTGCCCGGAGCGAGCGTGGCGGCCCCGGGGCTGTCCTGGATTTCGCGGTTCTCCTCCAGCAGCCGGAACATCCTGTCGGTGTCGATCAGCGCCTGCTTGATCTCGCGGTAGACCACGCCGAGGAAATTGAGCGGGATATAGAGCTGGATCAATAGGCCGTTGATCAGCACCAGGTCGCCCAGCGTCAGCGTCTTCGCCACCACGCCCTGGGCCGCGAGGACCATCAGCAGGGTCACGGCAATGGCGATGACGCAGCTCTGGCCGACGTTCAGCAGCCCTAGCGAAACCTCATTCTTCACCGCAACCGTTTCGTACTTTTGCAGGTTGTCGTCGTAGCGCCGCGCCTCGTACTCCTCGTTGTTGAAGTACTTCACCGTCTCGTAATTGAGCAGGCTGTCGACGGCTCGGGTATTGGCCTTGGAGTCGAGCTCGTTCACCCGGCGACGGATGTCCATGCGCCACTCGGTGACGCTGACGGTGAAAAAGAGGTAGATCGCGACGGCGGAGAAAGTAATCGCGGCGAAACGCCAGTCGAACCGGGTCAACAGCACCGCCGCCACTAGGCTGAATTCCAGGATCACCGGAATGATGGAAAACAGCATGTAGGAGAGCAGCGTGGAAATGCCGCGCGTGCCGCGCTCGATGTCGCGCGATACGCCCCCGGTCTGGCGCTCCAGGTGAAAGCGCAGGCTCAGGCTGTGCAAATGGCGGAACACCGTGAGCGCGACGCGACGGATCGCGCGCTGCGTCACGCGCACGAACACCACGTCGCGAAGCTCGGCGAACAACACGGTCGAAAGGCGCAACGCGCCGTAAGCCACGAGCAGCGCCAGCGGCAGCGCCAGCACCTGCTGCTCGGGCGAGAGCGCATCGACGACGGACTTCAGCACCAGCGGCACGCCGACATTGGCGACCTTGGCCGAGGCGAGGAAGGTCAGCGCGATCAAAACCCGCCATTTGTATTCCCACAGATAGGGCAGCAGCATGCCGACCGCGCGCCATTCGTTGCGCCGCGCGCCGCGCGCGGGCGGCTCTGCGTCTACGGATAGGGCGGCGGAGCCGCGTCCATGTGCCATGTCGAGGTAGGGTAAAAAATGAGGGTTGATGCGTCTGCGGCGTCAGGGTCAAAACGGGGCGCGGCCGCCGCACTGGCGCTATTTTCGCACATGGCGCCGATATGCGCGCAATCGACTGCTGCCGCGGCAGGCAAATGCAATCAAGCGGGCAGCGACAGCTTGACAGGGAGCGCGACTATACCCATCCTTGGGTCGTTCGGTCGATACGAACCGCCCGCATGGCTTCATCCGGCGGGATCCAATTGATGCAGTCTGAAAAATCGCTGCAGAATGAATTTTGCAGCGGCACACATAGGGGAGTGTGAGGGGAGGCGCCCTGAAAGAAGTCCCCGCAGGGGATATCCCCTCACTTCGTAATCAACCCAAACGCCGCGCCCGCGGCTGCACAGGAGATTCGCGCATGACCGGTTTTCTCATCGCCTCGTTCGCCGCGTTCCTCGCCCTGGCCTATTTCCGCGCGCCGGCATGGCTGTGGAGCATGGGCGCTTTCCTCGTCTGGCTTGCTGCCCTTTTGGCCGGCTTTTCCACTGCGGCCGTGATCGCGCTGGCCGCCGTATTCATCGCCGCCGCCCTTGTGCTCAATCCCGGCAGCCTGCGCCGGCGCCTGATCAGCGACCGGGGGCTCGCGCTGTTCAAGCGCATCCTGCCGACAATGTCGCAAACCGAGCGCGAGGCAATCGACGCGGGCACCGTGTGGTGGGACGCGGATCTGTTTTCCGGGGACCCGGACTGGAGGAAGTTGCTCGCCTTTCCCAAGCCGGCACTCACGCCCGAGGAGCAATCCTTCCTCGACAATGAAACTGAGCAGCTGTGCGCACTGTCCGACGACTGGGAGAGCACCCAGGTGCACCAGGACCTGTCGCCCGAAGCCTGGCAGTTCGTCAAGGACAAAGGTTTCCTCGGCATGATCATCCCGAGGAAATACGGCGGCAAAGAGTTTTCCGCGAGCCTGCATTCGCAGGTGATCCAGAAGCTGTCCACGCGATCGAGCGCCGCGGCAGTGACGGTGATGGTGCCGAATTCGCTCGGGCCGGCGGAACTGTTGATGCACTACGGCACCGACGCGCAGAAGGACCATTACCTGCCGCGGCTGGCCCGCGGACTGGACATCCCCGCGTTCGCGCTCACCAACCCGCATGCGGGCTCTGACGCGGCCGCCATTCCCGATGTCGGCATCGTCTGCAAAGGCCTGTGGCAGGGCAAGGAAGTGCTGGGCATGCGCGTCACCTGGGACAAGCGCTACATCACCCTGGGCCCGGTGTGCACCGTGCTCGGACTCGCGTTTCGGCTGCGCGATCCCGAGCGCCTGCTCGGCGGCGAGGAAGATCTGGGCATCACCTGCGCCCTGGTGCCGACCGACACGCCCGGGGTCGAGATCGGCCGGCGCCATTTCCCGCTCAACGCGGTATTTCAGAACGGCCCCAATTCCGGCAAGGACGTGTTCATGCCGATCGACTGGATCATCGGCGGGCCGAAGATGGCCGGTCAGGGCTGGGGCATGCTGATGGAGTGCCTCGCCGCCGGACGCTCGATCTCGCTGCCCTCGTCCAACGTCGGCATGACCAAGGTCGCCGCGCGCGCCACCGGCGCCTATGCGCGCGTGCGCAGCCAGTTCAACACCGCGATCGGCAAGTTCGAGGGCATAGAGGAGCCGCTCGCGCGCATAGGCGGCAACCTGTACATGATGGACGCGGCGCGCATGATGACCGCCGGCGCCGTGGACCTGGGCGAGAAACCTTCGGTGCCCTCGGCCATCGTCAAATACCACGTAACGGAGCGCGCGCGCGTCGTGGTGAACGACGCCATGGACGTGCTCGGCGGCAAGGGCATCTGCCTCGGCCCCAATAATTTCATGGGCCGCGCCTACCAGCAGATCCCGATCGCGATCACCGTCGAAGGCGCCAACATCCTCACGCGCAGCCTGATTATCTTCGGCCAGGGCGCGATACGCTGCCATCCCTACGTGCTCAAGGAAATGGCCGCCACGCGCGAGCCGGATGCGCGCAAGGCCTCGCGCGATTTCGACGCGGCGCTGTTCGGCCACATCGGCTTCACCCTGTCGATGGCGGTGCGCGCCTTCGTGCTCGGCATCACCGGCGCGCGCTTGGTGCGCGTGCCCGGCGGCCCCGAGACCCGGCGCCATTACCAGCAGCTCACGCGGCTAGCCACCGACTTCGCCATGCTGGCGGACTTTTGCATGCTGTTCCTCGGCGGCGAGTTGAAGCGGCGCGAAAAGATGTCGGCGCGCCTGGGCGACATCCTGTCGCTGCTGTATTTGTCCTCCTGCGCGCTCAAGCGCTTTGAAGACGACGGCCGGCCTGCGGAGGATGCGCCGCTCTTGCACTGGTCGGTGCAGGACGCGCTCTACCGCGCGCGCCTGGCGATGGACGGCGTGATCGCGAACTTCCCCAACAAGCTGCTCGCCAGCGTGCTGTGGCGGCTGGTCTATCCGGTGGGCCGGCCGTTCCAGCATCCGTCGGATGAGCTCGGGCACAAGGTGGCACGGCTGCTGATCGCGCCGGGCGCGGCGCGCGACCGGCTCACCGCCGGCATGTACCTGCCGCAGGACGAAGCCGATCCGATCGGCTGCCTGGAGGCGGCGTTGGTCGCGACCATGGCGGCCGAGCCCGTCGAAGCAAGGCTGCGCAAGGCGCACAAGGAAGGGGGCATTTCGGGCAGCTCCGTGGAGGAGTTGCAACGCTCGGCGCTGGCGGCAGGCATCATCACGCTTGAGGAGCAGGCGCAGTTGCAGCGTGCGGCGAAGCTGCGCGACGAAGTGATCCGCGTCGACGACTTCCCCCAGGATTTCGGCCGCGCGGAACTCGATCTGCCAGCAGAACGAAAAGCAGTAGCCTGACAGAACGCGGCGTGTAGTGTAAGCACCTGCTACCCTGGAGTCCGTCATGCAAAAATCGATCTACATCATCGACGGCGCGCGCACGCCGTTTCTGAAGGCGCGCAACCGGCCGGGCCCGTTTTCCGCGGGCGACCTGGCGGTGGCTGCGGGCAAGACCCTGCTCGCGCGCCAGCCGTTCGCGCCGGACGCATTCGACGAAGTCATCCTGGGCTGCGCCTCGCCCAGCGCGGACGAGGTCAATGTCGGGCGCGTGGTCGCGCTGCGCCTGGGCTGCGGCGACAAGGTGCCGGGCTGGACCGTGATGCGCAACTGCGCCTCGGGCATGCAGGCGCTGGACTCGGCCATGGTCAACATCCAGACCGGCCGCGCGAACCTCGTGCTCGCCGGCGGCGTCGATGCACTGTCGCGCGCGCCGCTGCTGCTGTCGGATGCGATGGTGCTGTGGCTGTCCGGATTCTATGCCGCCAAGAGCATCGGTCAAAAGGCCGTGGCCCTGGCGAAACTGAAGCCCCGCTACTTCGCCCCGGTGATCGGCATCATGAAAGGCCTGACCGATTCCTATGTCGGCCTGCTCATGGGCCAGACCGCGGAAAATCTCGCGCAGCGCTTCGGCATCACGCGCGCGCAGATGGATGCGTACTCGGTGCGCAGCCACCAGCGCGTGACACACGCGCAGGACGAGGGGCGCCTGGAAGAAGTCGTGCCGGTGTACGACGCCAAGGGAAAACTCTATGCGCAGGACGACGGCGTGCGCCGCGACTCCAGCATGGAAAACCTGGCGAAGCTCAAACCCTTCTTCGACCGCAAGTACGGCAACGTCACCCCGGGCAATTCCTCGCAGATCACCGACGGCGCCGCCTGGCTGATCCTCGCCTCCGAAGAAGCGGTCGCGCGGCACGGCCTCAAACCCATCGGCCGCATCCTCGATTCGCAATGGGCGGGGCTGGACCCGGCGCAAATGGGGCTGGGCCCGGTGCATGCCGCGACGCCGATACTCAAACGCCACGGCCTGAGCCTCGATGACCTGGATGCCTGGGAAATCAACGAAGCCTTCGCCGCGCAAGTGCTCGCCTGCATCGCAGCGTGGAACGATGCAGACTATTGCAGGGAGCAGCTGGGCCTGGATGCACCGCTGGGTGCGCTGGCCGAAGACAAGCTCAACGTCGACGGCGGCGCGATCGCGCTGGGCCATCCGGTCGGCTCCTCCGGCGCACGCATCGTGCTGCACCTGCTGCAGGTGCTGCGGCGCGGCGCCAAGGCCGGAGCGCCGCCGCGGCGCGGCATCGCCTCGATCTGCATCGGCGGCGGCCAGGGCGGGGCGATGCTCGTGGAAAGCATATGAACGCCCAGTACAGACATTGGCGCTACGAGACCGACCAGGACAGGCTCGTCTGGCTCACCTTCGACAAGGCCGGCGAATCCACCAACACTTTTTCCGCCGACGCGATCACCGAACTTAACGCGATCCTGCAGGAAATCCGCGCCGCCACGCCGCGCGGCCTGATCATCCGTTCGGGCAAGAGTTCGGGTTTCATCGCCGGCGCGGACATCAAGGACTTCGCCGCGGCGCAGAGCGTGGAGGACGGCATGGCCATCATCCGCCGCGGCTGGGACATGTTCCACGCCGTTGCGGCCCTGCCCTTCCCCACGGTGGCCATGGTGAACGGCTTCTGCATGGGCGGCGGAGTGGAGCTTGCGCTTGCCTGCCGCTATCGCGTGGCGCTGGACGATCCAAAAACCCGCTTCGCCCTGCCCGAGGTGATGCTGGGCATCCTGCCCGCCTGGGGCGGGATCAAGTACCTGCCCAAGCTGGTCGGCCCGACGGTGGCGCTGGACATGCTGCTCAGCGGCAAGAGCGTGGACGCGCGCAAGGCGAAACGCATCGGCCTGGTCGATGCCTGCGTGCCATTGCGCGTGCTGGAGAACGCCGCGCGCATGACCGCGCTGGAGGCGCGGTCGCCGCACCAGCCGCCTCTCATGCAGCGGCTGATGAACACGGCGCCGTTCAAATCCGTGGTCGCCGCCATGGCGAGAAAGCAGGTGGCGAAGCGCGCCGCGCGCGAGCACTACCCCGCGCCCTACGTCATTCTCGATTTGTGGGCGCGCTACGACGGCGATCCGTTCGCGCCGCCGCTTTCCGACCCGGCCTCGCCCGCAGCGCTGATGCAGGGCGAAACGGTGAAGAACCTGATCCGGATTTACTTCCTGCAGGAAAGAATGAAAGGCCTGGGCAAGGCCGGCGATTTTGCCGCCAAACACGTGCACGTGATCGGTGCCGGCGTGATGGGCGGCGACATCGCCGCGCTATGCGCCATGCGCGGCCTGCGCGTCACGCTGCAGGACCAGAACGCCGAGCGCCTCGAGCCGGCGATGCAGCGCGCGGGCAAGATGTTCCGCCGGCGGCTGCGCGACCAGGCGCGCCTGCGCGATGCCCTGGACCGGCTGGTGCCCGATGTCGCGGGCGACGGCGTGAAGAAGGCCGACCTGATCATCGAAGCGATATTCGAAAATCTCGAAGCCAAGCGCGCGCTGTTCGCCCGACTGGAAAAAGACGCCAGGCCCGACGCGATCCTCGCCAGCAACACCTCCAGCCTCAAGCTCGCCGACATCGGCGCGAACCTCGCAAATCCTGGCCGCCTGGTCGGCATCCACTTTTTCAACCCGGTGGCGCAGATGATGCTGGTGGAAGTGGTGGCCGGCGCGAACACCGAGCCGAGCATCGCGAACCGGGCCGCCGCCTTCGTGCGGCAGCTCGACAAACTGCCGCTGCCGGTCAGGGACTCGCCCGGCTTCCTGGTGAACCGCGTGCTCGGCCCCTATCTCAATCAGGCATTCCGCATGGTGGAAGAAGGCCTGAGTGCAGAAACCGTCGATGCCGCCGCCACCCGCTTCGGCATGCCCATGGGCCCGATCGAACTCGCCGACACCGTCGGCCTGGACATTTGCATCGCCGCAGGCAAAAGCCTCGCTGCCGCGAGCGCCGCCGCCGGCCAGCCCGCGACGGTGCCGAAACAACTCGAGCAACTGGTCGCGGCGGGACACCTCGGCAAGAAAACCGGACGCGGCTATTACGCGTGGCGCGAGGGCAAGGCGGTGAAGGGCGCGCCCGGCGCCGTCCCGGAAGAACTGATCGAGCGCCTGATCGCGCCGTATCTCAAGGAAGCGCAGGCGGCGCTGGCCGAAGGCGTAGTCGCCGACGCCGACCTCGCCGATGCCGGCCTGATCTTCGGCACCGGCTTCGCGCCGTTCCGCGGCGGTCCGCTGAATTACCTGAAGAATAGGGAGACTTGATCCGCAGAAGACGCGGTGGAAAATCTATTGTGTATTTTCCCCCGCTACCTCTGCGGTAGATGTTTATTTACCCTGGGCCTTTAACCCCTTTGACCCCCATGACGCGGATTGCGGGCTTACGTCCGAATCTGCTCCCGTCACCTTGGCGCTCGAGTTGAAGCCCGATGTTGTCTGCTTCGACTACGTGATGCCTGAGACGAGCGGCCTGGATGTATTGCATTGCATCCGGGCGAAATTGCCGCAACCTTGACCTTGATTGTAACCGCCAAAGCCGATCGAGAAACCGTGCAGGCAGCGTTGCAGGGCGGAGCCGACGGCTACGCCGTCAAACCCTTCAACACTGGTCGCCTACTGGCCGCACTGGAACAGGCGCGGACCAAAGCGCGAAAACAGAAGGCTGCAACATAGGATTAGAGATTATGCGTCCATTCCCGAATGCTACGGGCAACTCGGCTGGCGTCTGCAGCTCCCAGTGCGACCTGCATATACGAGAAATTTTGCGGAACGATGGCGAGAACCGACCCGGCCTGGTGGCGGGCTTTCAATAATTGTTGCCGCTGATATTCTTCACGCCATAACTGCGTTAAAGGGATCGCGGTAGGACACCTTTCTAGCGACCTTACTCCAAAAAGAAGTAATTCGAGCCCGAGAACCTTAATACCGGGGAAGCGGGAGCACTGCGACGCTGGAGATCATTCGAAAGGAGATTGATACTGGCCTAGTGCTTCGCGGGGTCGGCAATATAAGGTAGTTTGGGCAGGGCGCCATTTTGGAGCCTCTTGAGAATGAGAACCCTTGCCCATGGTTGGACCTGTTAGCCGCATGGATTTTTTTCGACGTTTCGGGTAACGTCCTATAGCCGAGAACAGTGCGTAAAATGCGATAACGAGTCTAGGGAGAGAAGAATGACTATCAGAGCGGTCCTATGGGCGGCTGTCGCCATCGTTCTCAGTGGCTGCGCCTCAACCCCCCAGCAATCTGTCCAGCTTGACCAGAACACGCTTATCTCGAAAGAGAGCCGACTGGGCGTTGCCATGACAGCACTGCCGAAGATCGATACCCATCTGCGCGGCGCCGACTGCCTTTTGTGCATGGCCGTTGCGGCGGGCATGAATTCGACGCTGACTACCTACACGCAGACTCTTCCATACGAGGACCTGCCAAAACTGAAGAACAAGGTTGCGGAGTTGATCCGCAAGAAAGGCACGAACGCGACGGTGATCGCGGAGGATCTCAAAATCGATGCCTTGACGGACTTTGACCCCAAGGGCCTGAATATCGCCAAGAAAGATTTTTCATCGCTGAAGGGAAAATACAATATCGACAAACTTCTGGTTATAGACATAACTGCTATCGGCATGCTGCGAACCTATTCCGCCTATGTCCCCACGAGCGATCCAAAAGGGATGTTGGAGGGGACCGGGTACATCGTCAATCTGAGCAACAATACGTATGAATGGTACATGCCGGTTAGCGTAGTCAAGAGCACCGACAATAATTGGGATGAACCTCCGAAGTTTCCCGGCCTGACCAACGCTTACTTTGAAACACTTGAGATCGGGAAAGACAGCTTCCTCAAACCGTTTGAATGATCTCGCAGTCGCAAAGGGTCGCATGCATTGTCGCAAAGGTTTTCGCGGCGATGATTTTCAACCTGCATGCCTGGGCGCAAAGCGATGTAGAGCCGCCGCAACCAAGCGCCATTCGACCGGCCGCTATGGAACATAACTGGTCCCTGCTGCTGCCAAATAGCGAAAAAGTCAGCTATAAGGGCATCGCCAACTTCGACGACGCCGGCGCAGGCACCATGCAGATGCTTTATCCAGCTCCAGATGCAGCGGGCTTACTGGCTGCAGTTCTTACGCATGGATTCCTCGCCGAGTCCGCAAAAAATTCCCAGAAGGACAAGCTTCAACAGGCAGCCGACAGCGTCTTGACGCCCTATGAAGCGGTATTGAGCGGCTACACGCACAAGGAACTCATGCAGCGGGGTTTGCAAATGATGGCGAGCAGCGGCGCCAGGAAGCTGGTTGACCCCGCGGAAAGATCCTCGGCAGATTGGCACATCGAAAGCACACCGGTCTTTTCCATCACCCAGGATCAGAGCGCCTTCGTCCTGCACAACGTCATATCGATCTATAGGCCCGGCGCAGCATCTGCCGCCGCATACCAATACACCGTAAAAGTGGTGTCCCAGCCCAGGGACGAGGCGGATCTGCCCGCCTTCTGGACGGCCAATAATGGTGAAAAGCTGAAGGAGGAGAGCGCCAGGCTTTTTGCTGAATCCTTGGACATTGCACTCGGAGAAGCGGCAGGTCGGCAGAGCACGAACGGCAGTTACAGGACGATCCGGTATATGGAGGGCGGCGCAGAAAGAATGGAACGCGGCCTGCCCATCAGCGAGCGCTGCAATCGGGTATTGATGAAGACTTTGCGGGACTGGCTCATGTCTGTTCCCACCCGGCGAGGCGCGGCAGGCGCCGCAGCTGCCACATGCGAAAAGTAAACGAGATCCGTGGGCTCTTTCAAACCCTAGTCAAAAGAAAAGAGGCCTGGAAGGAAAAAGTTTGGCGCCTGATTTGATCTGAAATTTAGGCGCCGTCAGGACTGAAGCTGTGAGATCAAACCAGTTTTCTAAATGGGAGATAACCATGGGTTCGCGCCTCATCCGCTGCATGCTGGCGATCTTGATCGTCATTTTGCTCCAGGCGTGTGGCGGGGGCGGCGGCGGGGGCACCGGTGAGACGGGAACGCCAACAACGCCCAGCGTACTCGTCTCGGGTAGTGTTCAGGCCCCTGGCGGCCAACTCGCATCGCTGGAGCAAAGTAACTGGACGACCAGGCTCGCATCCATGTTCATTTCCGCCAGCTATGCCGACGTGATCGGGCTGGCAAATGTGCCCAACGGTACCGTAGTGGAGCTGGTGCGGGTCGACGCGTTCACCGGCGGTGCCACCGGCGCGCCGCTTGCGACCACGAGCGTTTCGGCGGGACGCTACAGTTTCGATCTGACGAGCCTGGGACTGGACTACTCCACCACCCTGCAAGCCAGGCTTGCAAGCGCGACCGGCATCCAGATGCGCACGTTCCTCAATGGTGCCGTGGCGAATCTCGACCCCAATTCCGAGGCCGCGGTTCAGCTGATACTGGAAAGCATCGCCGCGATGCCGGGAAGCTCGCTTGCGGTGCTGACGGTCAAGGACCTCGACGACCTAGTGGCAAGCATGGACATGCTCACATCTGCCGCCGGGATCACGGCGGACTCAAGCACCGCATCCACCGTCAGCGCCATCAAGAGCACGCTTAAAGCGAAGCAGGAACTGAGCGCGCTGTTGAGCACCAAGCTCACCGCCGGGCATGCCGCCACCGGCCCGGGCGATCTCGCCAACTATTTTCCACTCTCCCCTGGGGATACCTGGACCTATTCGGTCAGCGAAAACGGGGCGGCGGCGGCAAGCGCCGAAGTGGCCGCCGTCGGGACCGCGACGCAAAGAAACGGGGCTACGGTCACACCTGTTTCCTTCAGCTCAACCAGCTTCCCGCTGCCGTCGTCGGGAGGCCCTGCGCCGACGCTTGAGAACACCGAATTCTATGTCAAAGACAGCTCGGGACTGATTTCATACGGCAATTCAACCGACCCGGCCGGTCTGACGACGCTCGCCCCCACCTTCAAGGTACTCAAGCTGCCTGCCAAAGCCGGGGACACATTGGTCGCGGTGGACAAAACCGGCAGTTTCAACTTCGGCGAGGACCTCGATGGCGACGGAATTCCCGAAACCCTCACTCGCTTGAAGATCGACAATGTCGTCACCGGATACCAGAGCATCTCTGTGGCGGCGGGAACGTTTCGCTGCCTGGTCGTAGAAATCCATCTCCTGACGTCCATTCAGGCTTCCTCAAACAACGTTACCGTCACCGCGACAGGGAAGACCACCTGGTTCCTGGCTCCGGGTGTGGGCATCGTCCGGCAGGTGCAAGTTACCAATGGGACAGCGAGCAACGGCGCGGTGCTTCCCCAGGTCACGAGTCAGAGGGATCTCGTTGGCGCAACTATCGCTGGCGTCACCATCGGAAACCCGCCGCCTGCAGCGACTCCCGTGCCAACGTCGGCACCTGTGCCGACGTTCACGCCGAATCCGTCGCCATTGCCGCCGCTCAGCCAATCGGTCGCCTACCAGATAGACTACGCACATTCCGGACAAGCGAAACTGACTGGCCCGATCGCATTCCCAAGCGCTCCCACCTGGAGCGTCACGCTCGGCGGCGCGGTCTCCTATCCGCTGATTGCGGACGGAAAGGTATTCGTGCTTACCGCAGGATTGGCCGGAGGCTATGGGACTCAACTATATGCCCTGGATAAACTTAGCGGCAGCATCGTCTGGGGGCCGGTAGCGATTGCAGGAACCTACTATTGGTCTGGCCATGCCTATGACCATGGCAAGATATTCGTGGTCAATTATGATGGCCTGTTGAAATCCATCGATGCAAACACTGGGCTAGCCGGTTGGAGTACCAAGCTAGACCAGTATTCCTTTTCAGCACCGCCGACAGCGGTGAACGGCATCGTCTATGTCGCAGGTTCCGGCGGTGGAGGGACCCTGTACGCAGTAGATGAATCGAACGGCAATGTCTTGTGGTCGAAATTTGTGGCAAATGGGGGCAATAGCTCGCCGACGGTATCCGGCGACGGGGTTTTCGTCTCCTATCCATGTCAGGTCTATAAATTCGACCCACTGACAGGGGGCTCACTCTGGCATTATTCGGGCGGATGCTCGGGCGGCGGCGGCAAAACGGCTGCCTACGCAAACGGCTCTTTGTACGTACGGGATAGGAGCGATTCAACGGCGCGCATTTACAGTGCGGCGACAGGCACTCAAGTCAGCAACTTTGCCTACGGAACGGTCCCCGCGCTCACGGCTCAAATCGGTTTCTTTAACAATACAAGCGGGTTCGTTGGCAGTGCAGGAACATTGCAGGGGGTGGATTTACCCTCGCACAATGTCCTTTGGAGTTTCGCTGGCGATGGTCAACTTGTCTCCGCGCCAATTGTCATCAACCAATATGTCGTCATTGGCTCCAGCTCGGGGAATGTCTATGCCCTTGACAGCGCTACCGGAGCGCAAGTGTGGAGCGGTAATGCCAGCGCACCGATAGTCGGAGCCTACGAACAGTCTGTGACTCAGCCTTGGCCTGGATTAGGCGCAGGGGAGGGATTTTTGGTCGTCCCGGCAGGGAATGTGCTTACCGCGTGGCGTGTCGGGCCGTAATTTCAGCCACCGCTAAGCGCTCGATATCGCACGCGACTCTTGAGCCATCCCCCGCCGCCCACGCGCTCACCTTGAACACACGCGCTAGGCTGGTCAAAGTCGAGTTGTTTTCGAACGCTAAGCTCATGGCGCGCGGGGACACGCGCTTTGTCCCGAAGATCGATCGGGCGCTGGCCGAAGGCGTAGTCGCCGACGCCGACCTCGCCGATGCCGGCCTGATCTTCGGCACCGGCTTCGCGCCGTTCCGCGGCGGTCCGCTGAATTACCTGAAAAGCAGATGAATCCGCGGCGTTGAGAACGCGCGGAAATAAATATCCTGCGCCTGCCCCCTCCGATCCCCGCAACTGCGGCGGCAGACGCCGCAAACCCGTGACAAAAGTCGCCTTGTTGCGTGCCGAATACGGCAACCCCCAGTCCACCGTGACATAATGTCGTTTCCGCAAGCTTAGAGGTCTTCTTCAATGGCAACCAGGCACCGTCACACGGCATTGATCATCGATGATGACAGCATGTCTCGCACGATTTTGCGCACCATACTCACCGGCGACGAATATGACGTTGTCGGCGAGGCGAACAACGGCAAAAAAGGCATCGAGCTGGCGCTCGAACTGAAGCCCGAAATCGTCTGCCTCGACCACGTGATGCCCGAGATGAGCGGCCTGGAAGTGTTGCTTGAGATTCGAAAGAAATTGCCGGGAACATTGATCTTGATGGTAACCGGCAGCGCCGAACGCGAAACCGTGCAGGCGGCGTTGAAGGGCGGCGCCGACGGCTACGTCGTCAAACCTTTCAACTCCGGTCGCGTGCTGTCTGCGCTGACGCAGGCGCTGGCCAAGGCGGGCAAGTAGACCAGCGCTCCTTTGCGCCGTTCCGTAAACCCGCGATTGGCGTCGCACCGTTACGGACACATACGGTTCATGTCGGCCCTTTCCGCGGAGTAAGGGCGCTACGCACAGGCAATGCAGGGAGAGCGCAGCCGCGACAGCGGCCAGGCCGGCCCGGTCAAGCCGGCGGAAGATTTAGTTCGGCGCGCAGCGGCAGGTGATCCGAGGCTGCGCGCGCCAGCGGGCTGGAGTGTGCGCAGGTCTTGCCGAGCAGTCTGCCCGGCTCGACCCAGATCCGATCCAGCGCGAACAAGGGCCATGCTGCCGGAAAGGTCGACGGCGCCGGCGTGCGCCCGAAGTGCCGTCGCAGCCAGCGCAGCGGCCGGCCCCACAGGAACCATTCATTCAGGTCGCCCATCAATATCAGCGGGGCCGAAGCGCGGTCGCTCATCAGCGCGAGCAGTCGGCGCATTTGCGCGCGCCGCTCCTCGGGCCGCAGGCCCAGGTGCGTGGCGATCACGCGCAGGGCGGCACTGCCCGCGTCAAGAGACGCATCGAGGGCCCCGCGCGGCTCGCGTCCGGGCAGGCTGAGGTCGATGCGGTCGACGCCGCGCACGCCGAGGCGTGTAAGCAGCGCGTTGCCGTAGTGCCCGTCGCCGCGCATCAGTGTCGGGCCGGCGAGCGCGCTGTAGCCGAGCTGCCGGCCGAATTCGGCCAGCAGGTGCCGCGCTTCGCCAGGGTCCCATTGCAGTTCCTGCAGCGCGATGACATCCGCGTCGAGCTCGCGCAGCACACCCAGCGTCCTCGCCGGGTCGAAGCGGGCGTCGCGCCCGATGCAACCATGTACATTGTAGGTGGCAAGCACTAGCCGCATTTCAGATGCCATTTGGCAGGATACTAGGCCTGCTCGGCGGCGCGCTTGCGCGAGTGCCGCCGCAGCCACCAGCGGATGCCCAGCGCGCCGCCGGCCACTGCGACCAGAACCAGAGCCAGCAGCGCAATGGCCCCGGGTGTGGGGTCCCGCAGCGCCGCCGCGAGGCGGTCGGAAAACACGGCCACGGCGAGAATGCCCGGCGTCATGCCGAGCGCGGTGCCGATGAGAAAATCGCGCATGCGCACGTGCGAGGCGCCGGCCACGAGATTGACCACGGTAAAGGGCGCCACCGGCAGCATGCGCAGCACCATCACTGCAAACACGCCTCCCTCGCCCAGGCGCCGGCTGAGCGCGTTGAGGCGCTTGCCGGCAATCTGGCGCACCACGCGCCGGCCGAGCGCATGTCCCAGGGCGAACGTCAGTCCGCCACCGAGCAGCGAACCGCTCAGCGCATAGGCAACGGTGGTCCATGGACCGAACGCGAATGCGGTGGCGACGATGAGCACGGTGATCGGCATGGCAGCCAGCGACGCGCCGACATATGCGCCGAGCATCCACGCCGGCGCCCACGGCGAGCGTTCGATCTCCCGCGAAAGCGCGCGCAGCGTGTCCACGTCGAGCCATTGGTGCAGCGGCCCCCAGCGCCAGGCGAGCGCCAGTCCGGCCGCCAGCAGCAACAGCAATGTGACCGCGAGGATGCGCCGGCTCGCGTGCGGGCGCTCGTCGGCGGGAACGATCTCCTCCACCAGGCGCTCCGGGTCGACCGGCTGTTCCGGATCGATCACGTCGGCGTCCGGCATCAAGCGGTCGATATCAGGGTCGAGCGTGGGCTCGAGCAGGCTCAGGCTGCGGTCTCGGCCCTGCAGCGCCTCGATCGCCCCGATCAGCGAGCCGTGGCGTTCGAGCGCCTGCGCGAACTGCTGCGGCTCGACGCCAAGGTGTTCGGCGAGCAGGCGCTCGCGTATGTGCGCAATCGCCTGCGTCTCATCGGGGCTGCGCGCCTCGATGGCGAGATCGCATTCCGTGTCGACCCCCATCGAGCGGTTGTTGAGGTTTGCGGATCCGACGCGCAACAGCCGGTCGTCGACGATCATCAGCTTGCTGTGCAGATCGATGCATTCTTCGCCGAGGCCGGCCTGCTCGGGGCAATACACGCGCAGGCGCCCGTGCCGGTCTCTGGGCACGAGGTGCCTGATCAAACGCGCGCGCAGCAATCCCATCGTGTTTTGCTCGAGCCAGCCGCCGCCGGCGCGGCGCGTCACGATGACGATCTCGGGGCCGTCGGATTCGGCGAGCCGTTCCTCGATGGCGCGGCCAATGGCCACGGCGGTGAAATATTGGTTTTCGATATAGATCGACCGTTTCGCGGCGCGAATGCCGTCCAGGTACAGTTGGAGTACCTCCCGCACCGGCGCCGCGCCCTCGTATTCCGGCTCGGTCCGCGCGATGGCCACGTCGATGTCCCGGAATTCCGCTTCAACCCCGGGGGGCCAGAGGCCGTCACCTGCCGGCGGCCCGACCGCCTGCGCGTCGTGGCCGGTAGCACGCCGCCAGCGCCGCCGCGCGAGTTCGCCCAGGGCCGCGGCGGCAGCGCCTTCCACCATCAGCTGGGTGTCGTGGAACGGCGCGTAGGGCTTGCCGTCCGGGCTGCGCCGGTCGGGCTCGTCGGGCGCGTGGCGCGGGGTGTCCCAGCGGCCCTTGGTGAGATCGAGGCCGCCGACGAAGGCGAGTGCGTCGTCCACCACAACGATTTTCTGATGATGCGAGGCGCCGGGCGGATGCCGGTCATCGAGATGGAAGTGCAGGCGCTTGTGCGTGCGCCAGCCCAGATTGTAGATCGGCAGGATTTCACGGTCCGGGGCGTACAGCAGCGCGAAGTCCCAGTCGAGCACATAGATCTGCAGCGCGCGTTTGCGCTCGATCAGGGCATCGAGGAACTTGCCCAGCGTCGCGGGAAGGCCGTCATCTTGCGCGCCGGGCGGGAACGGGATGCGGCTGTCGATGTCCCACCCGACGATGAAAATCGAATGTTCCGCATTGCGCGCGGCTTGTCGGAGTGCGCTGAAGTACGCGTCGCCGTCGACGAGCAGCGCCGCCCGATCCGCACGCGCCACGCGCCAGCAGTTTTCCCCAGGCCTGAGAATGCCCCGTCCGCGGGGACGATCTCGCGCAACCTCCGTCACGAGGCGTCGCGCTCGCCGGAGCTGGTCAGCGCTTCGGTTCTTTCGGCTATGCGGTACATCAGGTCATTCCACGACTTGGCAAAAGCCGCGGCGCCTTCGCGCTGCAGTTGCGCGGCCAGGGCTTCGAGGTCGATGCCCTCGCGGGTGAATTCCGCGAGCACAGCCTCAGCATAGCCCTCGCCGGCCGGCAATGCCTCGTGCACCTCGCCATGTTCGGAGAAGGCGATCAGCGTCTTCTCCGGGATGGTGTTGATCGTCTCCGCAGCCGCGAGCGCCTCGACGTAAAGGACGTCCGAGGCCGCGGGATCCTTGGTGCCGGTGCTGGCCCAGAGCAGGCGCTGCGGCAGCGCGCCGGCAGCAGCCAGCTTCTGCCAGCGCGCCGATGCCAACAGGTCACGGTAGGCCTTGTGCGTATGCATGGCTACGGCGATGCCCAGGCGGTTGCGAAACTGCGCGGAAACCTTGTCTCTGACCGCCACGTCCCAGCGACTGACGAATATCGACGCCACCGACGCCACCTTCGGCTCGAGGCCGGCCGCGAGGCGCCGTTCGATGCCGCGCATATACGCTTCGGCCGCCGCGAGGTAGTGCTCGCGCGAGAACAGCAGCGTGACGTTGACCGGTACACCGGCGAAGATCGACTCCTCGATCGCCGCGATGCCGGCTTCGGTGCCCGGAATCTTGATGAAAAGATTCGGGCGCTGCGCGCGCGCATGCAGTCGCGCCGCCGCCTTGATGCTGCCGCCGGTGTCGTCGGCGAGCAGGGGCGATACCTCCAGCGACACCCAGCCGTCGACGCCGCCGGTGGCCTCATGCACGGGCCTGAACAAATCCGCCGCCCGGACCAGGTCCTCCAGCGCGAGTTCGAAGAACAATTCCTCGCCCGACTTGCCCTCACGCGCCTTCTGGCGGATGGCTGCATCGTAGAAATCGCCATCCTTGATCGCATGATCGAAGATGGTCGGATTGGAGGTGAGCCCGGTCACCGCCAGCTCCAGAATGTAGCGCTCGAGCGTACCGCGCGTCAGCAGACCGCGCGTAATGTTGTCGAGCCAGAGGCTTTGGCCCAGATCGTGAAGCTGCTGTGTGGGTTTCATGTCGTCTCCTGTGCCCCGCTGCCGGCCCCTGGCGGGCCGTGCCAAAAAAGCGGGAAGATTGTGATCGAGCAGGTCGCCGATGCGATCGACCGCCAGGTCGGCCGGCGCATAAGCGGAAAGACTGTGTGCGTCCTGCGCATACTTTCCCTGACGCGCAAACACGGTGGTCAAACGCTCGCCCCAGATACGCTTCATCTGCGCCAGAATGCGCAGCTTGTCGTCCACCATGACGTAATGGCGGGCCGGATAGCGCGCTTCGACCTCGTCGAGCATGCGCTCCTTATGAATATAGACCAGCACGCGGCCTTCTGCGGCCTGCCACAATCCGGCGTGCCGGATCTTGCGCGGCTGGAACACCACGTCGCCGTCGGACAGAATCACCGTCCTCCCCCAGCGGCGAAGATGATCGATCACCTGCAGCGCCTGCGGATACAGCCTCTGCGCAAATGGGTAGTCCAGCAGGAAATCCGCGATGCGCAGCAGGCGCGGATCGTCGATTGCCCCCAGCCGGCAGCGCTGCAGCGCGCCAAGATAGTCCGCGTAACCCAGCTCGGCGTGCAGCGTCTCGAGGATTTCCCAGTATCGATCGCGGCCCTCCGGGCCGAGCTCACTTGCGAGATGCGCCCGGAGGTCGCCGATCACGCGGTCGTTGTCGAGCAGAGTGTTGTCGCAGTCGAGCAGGAACACGAGTTCGTCGGGCGCGTTCATCCGGCGGCCTCCTCGGCGGCGGTCGGGTCCCAGCTGCCCTCGTCGGCAATGGTCCAGCCGATTTTCACGCGCCCTTTACCTTTCTGCGCTTGCCGTTCCCACAGGCGAAAGCCGCCCGCAAATGCATGGCTATTGTCGCCGCGGCGGGTCTGCGGCGGCAGCCGCTTCAGGTCCGCGGCATTGCCGCCGCCGAGCATGATGCTATCGGGCAACAAGGCCTTGCGGAAGGCCGCGACGACTTTTTCCACTTTGCGGCGCCATTTCTTCTTCCCTAGCCGCTTGCGCCCCTGTTTGCCAAGGTGGTCTTCGTAGGTATGCCGGTGCGAGTAATGCAGATGCCCCAGTTCCATCGCGGCAATCACGCCGTCGACGATAAGCGCCGACCCCAGCCCCGTCCCCAGTCCGAGGAATAGCATCTTTCCGCCTTCGTAGCCACCAAGCGCCTGCATCGCCGCATCGTTGATGGTCTTTACCGGGCGCCCGAACGCAGCCTCGAAATCGAAGCCGACCCAGCCCGGACCCAGGTTGTGCGGCTCGTGCACGATCTTGCCGCGGCGGACTACGCCGGGATAGCCGATCGAGACCGCATCGAAGCGCCAGCCCCTGGTGGCCTTCAGCACCTGCCGCACCATGCTGTCCGGCGTCAGCTTCGGCCCGGATTTTATTTTGGCCGGCTTCCTGTGGTCGGTCGCAACGCACTTGACGTGGGAGCCGCCGACGTCGATGACCAGTATTTTCCTGGGCTTGTCCATGCGCGGCTTCATGACGACTGCGTCGCAGCGGCCGGCCGCTCGCCCTTATCGCTGGCGCGCTTGGCCTTGTGCGCGGGAATGGACAGCAGGCGGGCGGTGTTGATCAGCGCCATGTGCGTCAGCGCCTGCGGGAAATTGCCGAGCATGCGCCGCTCGCTGTGATCGTACTCCTCCGCCAGCAGCCCGACGTCGTTGCTCAAAGCCAGCAGGCGCCGAAACAGGGCCTCGCCTTCCTTGCGCCGTCCGGTCAGCACCAGACAATCGGCCAGCCAGAACGAACAAGGCAGGAACGTGCCTTCGCCCGGCGGCAGTTCGTCCACGTCGGTGTCGGTCGAATAGCGCAGCACCAGCCCGTCGACCAGCAGACCCCGCTCGATGGCGGCCAGCGTGCCGCGCACGCGCGCATCGTCGGGCGGCAGGAAGCCGACCTGCGGGATCAGCAGCAGACTCGCATCGAGGTGCGTCGAACCGTAGGACTGCACGAATGTATTGCGCTGCGCATCGAACCCCGATTCGCACACCTGCGCATGGATCGCATCGCGCGCCTGCCGCCAGCGCTCCAGCGGGGCATCCAGCCCGTAGCGCTGCGCATCCTTGATCGCACGGTCGAAGGCCACCCAGGCCATCACCTTGGAGTGGGTGAAATGCCGGCGCTGCCCGCGAACCTCCCAGATGCCTTCGTCCGGCAGCTGCCAGTTCGCCTCCAGGAATCCAAGCAAAGCGACCTGTATGCCCCAAGCCGCCGACTCGGGCTCCAGGCCGGCGCTGCGCGCCAAGTGCAGCGTGTCCATGACTTCACCATAGATATCGAGCTGAAACTGCTTCGATGCCGCGTTGCCCACGCGCGCCGGCGCCGCGCCCTCATAGCCGGGCAGCCAGCCGAGTTCGATTTCCTCGAGACGGCGTTCGCCGGTCACGCTGTACAGTACCTGCAGATCTTCGGGGCAGCCCGCTGCCGCGTTCAGCAGCCATTCGCGCCAGGCGACCGCCTCTTCCTGGTAGCCCGCAAGCAGCAGCGTGTTCAGGGTGAACGTGGCATCGCGCAGCCAGCAGTAACGGTAGTCCCAGTTGCGCACACCGCCCAGTTTCTCCGGCAGCGACGTCGTGGGCGCCGCGACCAGCCCTCCGGTAGGCGCGTAGGTCAGCGCCTTCAGCGTGATCAGCGAGCGCACCATGGGCTCACGCCAGGGCCCCTCGCAGGCGCAGCGCTCGGACCAGCTGCGCCACTCCTTTTCGGTCGACTTCAGCGCCTGTTCGGCGTCGACGGCTTTCTGGGTCGCTTCGTGGGAAGGACGGTAGTTGAGCGAGAAGTGCGTGCGCTCGCCCTCGCTCACGGAAAATTCGGCCACCGTCTTAAAGTTCTCGCCGCGCACCGAGACCGGCGTGTGCAGTTCCAGCGTGTCCGGCCCCGCGGTCAGCAGCAGCGTGTCGTCCGGCCGCCGCACCCAAGGCACGATCGAGCCGTAGTCGAAGCGCACGACCAGTTCCATGCACATGGCCACGCTTCCGCGCAGGCCTTCGACGATGCGCAGCACGTCCCAGCGTTCATTCGAGAGCGGCATGCAGTCGATGATGCGCACGGCGCCCTCGGTGGTTTCGAATTCGGTTTCCAGGATCAGCGTGCCGTCGCGGTACTTGCGCCGCGTGCTCAGCACTTCCCCCGCCGGCGCGATCCGCCAGCGCCCGTTCCCCGGATCTCCCAGCAAGGCTGCGAAGCACGCGCCCGAATCAAAGCGCGGCAGGCAAAGCCAGTCGATGGAGCCGTCGCGGCCGACCAGGGCCGCGCCATGGCAGTCCCCGATCAGCGCATAGTCTTCGATCGGAAGCGGCATGATCAGCTTTCCGGGTTGCACCAGAAGCCGTCCGCCGCAATGAGTGCGTCGGCTTCCTTCGGCCCCCAACTGCCGCGCTTGTACGGCGCGACCCGACGGTGCTGCGAGAGCACCGGATCGATTGCCGCCCATGCCGCCTCCACGCCGTCCTGGGTGGTGAACAGCGCGTCGTTGCCGCTCATCGCGTCGCCCAGCAGTCGCTCGTAAGGCGAAAGCTCGTCCGGCTGTTGATCGAGCAGATACAGCTCGCGCTGATCGCCGAGGAAGTCTATTCCCACGCGCTTGACGCGCGCAGCAAGGGCGACGGCGGAATTCGGCGACAGCCGGAAGCGCAGATAATTGGCCCGATGGGTCATCGGCGCCGAGTCTTCGAACAGCCGCTGCGGCGGCGGCTTGAGCTGGACCAGCACCTCGGCCGCGGACTCGGCCAGACATTTGCCCGAACGCAGATACCAGGGCACGCCCGCCCAGCGCCACGAATCGATGCAAAGCCGCAGCGCGCAGAAGGTCTCGACATCCGAATCCCTGGCCACGCCCTCTTCCTTGCGGTAGCCCGCGTACTGGCCGCGCACCACGTCCTCGGGCTTCAGCGGGCACATGGCGCGGAGCACATCGGCCGTCTCGCCGTGCACGGCGCCGAATCCGCGATAGCTCGGCGGCTCCATGGCCAGCAGCGCGACGATCTGGAACAGATGGTTCTGGATGACATCGCGCATGCAGCCGGCGGTTTCGTAGAACGCCCCGCGGCTCTCGACGCCAAAGTTCTCCGACAGCGTAATCTGAACGCTGGCGACGTAGTTGCGGTTCCAGATCGGCTCCAGGAACGAATTGGCGAAGCGAAAATACAGGATATTCATGATCGCTTCCTTGCCAAGAAAGTGATCGATGCGGAAGATCGCGTCTTCGGCGAACACCGAGTGGGCGATCCGGTTGAGCTTGCGTGCGGAGGCCAGGTCGCGCCCAAACGGCTTTTCGACGATGAGTCGCCCGTTCTCGGCGAGGCCCGCTGCGCCGAGCCCGTCGATGACCGTTCCGAACAGCGCCGGCGGGATGGCGAGATAGTGCGCCGGGCGCGCGGCGCCCCCCAGCGCCTTTTTCAACGCCCTGAAGGTGCCAGGATCCTTGTAATTCCCGCTCACGTACTGGAGCCGTGAAAGAAGCTGCTCGAGCGCGTCCCGGTCGTCGATCTTGCCAGCTTGCCTGATGCTGTCGGTGGCGTGCCTGCGCAGCTTCGCCAGGCTCCATTTCGAGGACGCGACCCCGACCACCGGCACCTTGAGCGCGCCGCGCTTCGCCATCGCATACAGCGCCGGAAAAATCTTCTTGTGCGCGAGATCGCCGGTGACGCCGAACAACACCAGCGCATCCGATATCGCCGCATTGCCTTTGCTTGAATCCATTTCAGCCCCTTCCTTTGTTCTTCTCGTCATGACCGCCGAACTGCTTGCGCTACGCGCACAACACCCGATCCGGAATCGCCCGGGGAGGCAGCAAACAATTATTGCCGATGGCGCGAGGCCATGAGAAATTTCCCTGGCACCGCCGTACGCGAACCGGCGGCGGCAATGCAATCAATGATAAATGAGACAGGGTCCCCGGGCGACAGTTCCTTCGGCGTATTGCGCAACACGCGTACACGCGGACGGCCTGCAAGGCGGTGGCGCCGGCGTTTCAGTGCAGCGCCGGGACGGCAGTCGGCTGCCGTTTTTCATTTCGCTCGACGATTCCATTGCGCGCATCGAGAGCATTTGCCTCAATAACGCGCCGGTCGATTTCGGCAAGGCGCGCTTCGGCCCGTTCGGCGCGCGCGTCCGCCTCGACGCCTAGAGCACGCTGCAGAACGCGTCGATTACCGCGCAGGACGGCAAGATTAACGCATTCATCAGATCGGATGCTGCAAAATACCGTATCGAGGTCAGCGCTGGCACAGGCGCTGGCCGCTGCGGGCCACTAACTATAAGGCTGCAATCTAGGCTGTTGAACTGCCCCGAAAAGCCGAAACGCATAACCAGCAGGGGAAGCGTACTTGTGAACGTCCCCCGGCGGCCTCTGCGCTGCCTTCAGAGGGGGCGGCGCCCGCTGATGACCCTGAGCAGGACGACCACGATGGCGATGACCAGAAGTACATGGATAAAGCCGCCCATGGTGGTGGAGGTGACCAATCCAAGGAGCCACAGGATGATCAGGACTACTGCGATGGTATAGAGCATGTTTGCTATCCTTTCGTGGCTAAGCTGGACCCCCCGATCGGGAAAGTCCCCGAACCGGCTCTTCGCCGGCCTTCGGCCTGCGGTTTGGGACACACCCGCTCGCGCGGGCTCGCGTACTAAAAACGATTTTCCCCTTCGGGCCCCCCCCGCCTCTGTACGCCGGCGCACATACGCTGCAACTTTTTTACCGTAGCCTTTACTTTGCGAGGTCTTCGCGCAATGCGTCAAGGCGGATGCCGTTTCTCCCGCGGTGGCGGGACGGCGTTCGAAGGCGTTTGATGATGGTTTTCGATATCGGACTCGGATCTTTGCACTGCCGTGTGCCGCCTATGATTTCTACCAACGAAGACGTTCGCTCGAACGCGGCGAACGCCGAGGCCACTATGCATCGAGAGAACCAGGTACCTGTCAAGAACAAGCTGCTTGCCGCCTTGCCGCCGAAGGACTATCGGCATTTGATCGCGAATCTGGAACAAGTCGCGCTGACTTACGGCGAGGTGCTGTATGAGCCCGGGGAGCGGATAAAATACGTTTACTTCCCCAACGACTCCATCGTTTCCCTGCTGACCCTGGTAGACCGGCATCAGGCGCTTGAAGTCGGCTTGGTCGGCCACGAAGGCATGGTCGGCGTCCCTCTCGCGCTGGAGATCAGCATTTCTCCGGTGCGCGCGCTGGTGCAGGGAACCGGAACGGCCATGCGCATGAAGGCGGCGCCGTTTCTCACGGAATTCCGGCGCAGCCACGCATTGCAGCGCAAACTGCATCACTACACCTACACCCTGATGGCCCAGATCACCCAAACGGCTGCATGCAACCGCTTTCACGACGTGGAAGCGCGCCTGGCGCGCTGGCTGCTGATGACCCACGACAGGATGCAATCAAGCCCGTTCCAGCTCACGCAGGATTTTCTTGCGCAAATGCTCGGTGTGCGGCGCGTCGGCGTCACCAAGGCCGCGCGCACGCTGCAGCTGAACAAACTGATCAGCTACAGCCGCGGCAACATCACCATCCTCGACCGCAAAGGCCTGGAAGCTGCCTGCTGCTCGTGCTACGACGTGGTCAAGGACATGCATGCGGCAGCATGATCCTTTCGACCATTCTGAAATCGCCGCTTAGAGCTTATTTCAAAATGAGGGGAAATTCCCCAGGGGGACTTTCCCCTCTCCCGTCAAGCGGGACCGAGGAAGGGGGGTCGAGACCTTCGGGCGCACCCCCTCGAACTCCCCTAAGTAAAAGGCCATTTCGGTAATTCTGATATGACCTCTTACTTCTTGATGCTCATTTCGTTGCCGATGCTCTGCACGCCTTCGACGCCGCGCGCGATATCGACGGCGCGGTCGATCTGCGCCTGATTGTCGACAAACCCGCTGAGCTGCACTTCGCCCTTGCGCGTTACGATGGCGATGTCGAAGCTCTTTACATCGGGATCGGCAAGCAATGCGGATTTGATCTTGGCGGTGACGATACTGTCATCGACGACATTGCCCACCGTCGCCGTGCCTTCTTTCAGGCTCATCGCGTTCGCGACGCTGGTGACGCCCTCCACCTTGCTCGCGAGCGCGACGGCGTTGTCGATGTGAGCTTGGGTATCGACGAAGCCGCTGAGCTGCACCTCGCCTTTGTGCGTCTCCACCTTGACCTCCAAACTCTTGGCGTCGTGATCTGCGAGCAGCGCGGACTTGACTCTTCCCGTTACCACGGTGTCGTCGATCTCGGTACCGACCGTCGTGCCGGCCGGAGTCGTATCGGCGCTGGCCGTCGGCGCCATCGTGCTGGCAGCCGGTGCGCTCGCCTGCTCCTCGCGGTTGCCGCAGCCGGCCAGCAGAATCGACGCGGCGCCCGCTAGCGCCAGACCTTGAACCAATGCTTTTGCTTGAACTTTCATGATTTTCTCCGTTAGAGTCTGTTACAAAACGAGGGGAAACATCCCCTCGTGCTCCCCTGAGTCAGCCCGAAACAAAATGACTTTTGTTGCGGGTTCTTAGAGTTGAGCAGGACCGAGGGTCGCCGCTGTTATCGCCTATCCCGGTCGGGCAGCGCGCCGTTCCGGGCAGGATCGAAGTGAATACAAAATGCAGGCCCTCGGCCTCGGTGATGACTATCCCCGTTTCGTGCCGCAGTATCTGTGCGCTGGCGCGCATAATTGCCGCTGCATTCATCGCGTGCGCCGGCGCTCGCCGGCTGACGCTTCAGCTCGCGGCTGCCGCGGGACGGGAATCGCCCTGCCGGTTCTTTTCTTCCAGCGCCTTGATCAGGCCATCCACGCCACCGTCGCGGATTTTTGCCGCAAACGAATCGCGGTACGTCGTGACCAGGCTGATCCCTGCAACCTTGATGTCGAAGACCTTCCAACCTGCCGGCGTCTTCTCCATGTCGTAGTCCATGGCGATAGGCGCGGTGCCGGGTTGCTTCACCAGGGACTTGACCGTGACCTCGGTGTCGGCCGGCGCCGAGTGCAAACTCCTGAATTCGATCACCTGGTCGCGATAGCTCGACAACGCCGTCGAATAGGTGCGCACCAGCAGCGTCTTGAACGCGGCAGTGAGGGCAAGCTGCTGCTCGCCGGTGGCCAGGCGCCAGTTGCGCGCGACCGCGATCCGCGTCATGCGGGGAAAATCGAACAGC
This sequence comes from Burkholderiales bacterium, assembly GCA_014860395.1. Classification (GTDB taxonomy): domain Bacteria; phylum Pseudomonadota; class Gammaproteobacteria; order Burkholderiales; family SG8-39; genus 2-12-FULL-64-23. The sequence goes on from JACZJU010000084.1 coordinate 49,572, forward strand.
GGCAGAACCTTGGTTTCAACCAGGCTCGCGACCTGCGCCGGCTGCCCCCCATTCAGGTCACGCTCCCGTTTCATCGCCGTGATTACTTCCAGCGTTATCGATTGCAGCAGTACGTTGGGCGCGACCTCCTGCGCCGGCAGAGCCGGCGCCGACAGCGCCAATGCCAGCAGCAGTACGGATTTCAGCTTCGTTTTAAGCATTTCGTTTCCCCTATCCTTTGCCCGGAGGACAAAAAAGAACCGCGGTTCGCGGCATCTATTGCCGGCCGCCCTGAACCATATTCCGGAAGATCGCGTACATGAGCCGGGACTTTTCCCAGAACGCGGACTTGACGGAATTGAAATTTGAGCCGCCGTCCCGGTTCCGCGCAGCAAGAAATATAATCAGGCCGTCCACGCCGCCTTCGCGGACCTTTTGGGCAAACACCTCGCGATAGGTGGTAACCAGACGCACGCCCGCAACCTTGACGTCGTAGATTTTCCATCCCGCCGGCGTATTCCGCATCTCATAGTCCAGGGTCAGCCGTACTTTCCCCGGTTGTTTGACCTCGGATTTGACCGTCACCTCTGTTGCGAGCGGCGCCGCGCGCGCTTGCTTGAAATCGACGACTTGACCGCGATATTGCGCGAGCGCAATGGAATAAGTCCGCACCAGCAGCGTCTTGAACTCCGCGGTGAGCGCCACCTGCTGTTCGGGCGTAGCCAGGCGCCAATTGCGCGCCATGGCAAGCCGGGTCATGTGGACGAAATCGAACAGCGGGGCGATATCGGTCTCGACCAGCGCCAAGACTTTCGCCGAATTGGCTGCACGCACACCATTGTCCTGCTTGATCTTGTCGATTACCTTGACGCTGACCGCTCGCAGCAGCGCATCCGGCGCAACGTCCTGCGCAAGCGAAACCGGCGCGCTTAACAGCAGCGCCAGCATCAGCCCGTATTTCGCGACCATATCCTGCATCTCGCTTGCTCGATAGGAAGGAAGCGGGGACAAGGCGCGCCGGGCGCGCCCCGCCGCAGGCAACTCACTTCGGTTTGGTGACTTCGTGGCCGATAACACCGCCGACCGCTGCGCCGGCCGCTGTTCCGACCAGGCCGCCGCCCATGACGTTTCCCGCGACACCGCCTATGACGGCGCCGGTGGCGGTGCCTTGATCCTGCCTCGACATCCCGGCACAACCACCCAGGCCGATTAAAAGTGCTGCCGCAATTGTGGTAACTGAATATTTCCGTATGGTTTTCATTTTGCTGCCTCTATGTCCGACATCTGGTTGAAGAGCGAATTCGCACTTGATCGAGTACATCCTACGACTTGCCGAAGCGCGTCTTCGCTGCGTTCATGCAATTGCTTTTCGCAATGCCCGAAAACCCATCGCACTTCTCCTTCGCCACGGCGTAGTCGGCGTCGCGCTTGTCCGATGCGGCATCCTTGCGCGCTTCGGCGCTTTCTTCGTTCGCCTCTTTCTGCGCGGCGAAAGTCTTCACGTCCGCAACGCCCTGGAAAACGTCCGACTTCTCATCGGCCCTTTCGTGCGCATCGGTGGTCTTCTTCTGCACCTCGGCATCGGCCTTGGCGGCAACCGCAGCCGCCTTGGCCTGCTTGATGCAGACGTCCTTGACATTGCCGGCGACGTCGTCGCATTTCTCCCTCGCCACCGAATAATCGGCGTCTGCCCTGGCGATGCTCACCTTGAAACTGGCGTTCACGGAAGGATTGAATTGCTCTTCGAGTTCGGCCTTCGCGACTTTCTCCCTGCCCGAAGCCTCCGCCTTGCATACATCCTTTGCGTTGCCGGCGAGGGATGCGCAGGCCGCCTTGCTGGACTTGTACTCGGCGGCAACGCTGCTCTTGGCGGATTTGTATTGCTCTTTCGACATGGTTTGCGCTATCGCACCGGCACTGAAAGCGAGGCCTATCGCAATTGCTATCGCGTTGTACTTGAACTTGTTCACGGTCGTTCCTTTACTTGTTGCCGGATTCGGCGCGGCGCTGACAGCAACTCCCGCGATCGCACTTGTTTTCACGCTGGCTCGCAATCGGCTCGATGCGAGCAACGCGTGGCCCTGGCTCCACATATGCAAGCCTAGTGCCTATGCGCAGCGCGGTCTGTCTGCCAACGCACACAGTCAACGCCCAAGGAGTTCGCCGACCGGCTTCAGCGCTTCGACGCGGTCGCACACCACTTTGACGATGGCCAGCAGGGGCGCGCCGAGCAAAAGCCCCCAGATGCCCCAGAGCCAGCCGAAGAACAGCAATGCGATGAACAGCACCGCCGCGTTCACGCGCGCTGCGCGGCTCTGCAGCCAGGTCACGAACACGTGCCCGATCGCGCCGGCGACCAGCAGCGCTACGCCGGCGATGGCCAGGGCATGCGGCGCCGATCCAAACTGCAGAAAGGCGGCTACCGCGCTTCCGAGTACGACCAGCGCCGAGCCCAGATAGGGGATAAAGTGCAGCACACCGGCGGCAACGCCCCACACGCCTGCATGCTCCAGGCCGAGCGCCTCGAACGCGAGCCAGGTACCGATTGCGACCAGCGTGTTGGACAGGAGCATGACGAGCAGATAGCGCTGCACCTGCGAGTCGATCTCCTCCAGAATCCGCACCGCGTCCTTCTTGCGCGACAGCGAAGGCCCGACCAGATGCACCAGCTTGCGCCGGAAGTGCACGCCGGAGGCCAGCAGAAAATACACAAGCAGGAGCACGATCGGCGCTTGCGCGGCAACCGTGATCAGCAGCCGGGACTGCGCAAGGGCATAGTCGCGCAACCAAACGGAAGGCTCCGGCGCGCGCACCGCGGCGGCCCGCCTCCCCGGCTTCAGCGCGGCTTCCGCTGTCGCTCCCTGGATCTCGTTGGCGGCCTCCTGCATGTTCTGCAGCGGTGTCTTGCCGCTCGCGCGCGAGACGCTCATGTCCTGGCGCAGCTTGCGCGCGGCCTCGGGCATCTTTTCGATGATGGCTGCGGTATCGCCGCTCAACGCGTAGCCGACCCAGGACAAACTGCCGACCACCGCGATCAGCGCCAGCGCCGCACCCGCGGCGCGCGGCACGTGGTGCGTCTCGAGCCAATCCACCACCGGGCGCAGCGCGTAGCTCCCCAATATGCCGATCAGCAAGGGCACGAAGAACGCGCGCGCGAGGTACAGCGCGGCGACCAACGAGATCGTAGCAAGAACGGCCAACGCGAGACTCATGCCGGTGTTGCGCCGCCGATCCCCGCGCGCGGCGGCTTCTTCTGCGGCCGCGACCTCCGCTTCGAATTCTATTTCCATACTTCCATACCGGCGGCGCCGGATGCAGCGTCCATCAATCCAGGCCGGCGATAATGGTTACCGGCTCCCCGTGCCTCCATCGAGCCGGTTTGGCGTCTGCGATCACGCGCATCGATCCATCCTGCATTCGAATGGTGATTTCGTAAATTCGGGGCGACTTTGCCTCGATCTCGCCGCGGCTGCGGACCGTAATCCGGTCCGGCGACTTGACTGCGCCTATTTCGTCCGTGGCCTTGATTTCCTGAACCGACTCGATCACCCCGCATTCGGCGCATCGACGGGTGCGGGTAACGGGTGCCGCGATAGCCGGCGCCACGGCTGCTTCAGGCGCCTCAGCCGGCGCGACGACGCCGCTAAAGCCCTGGGCCGAGAACGCGACCGAGGCAATTGCGATACCGCTGACCAGAACCGCGGCAATACCTCCGCCCAATAGCGAAAGTTGCAGGTGCTTGTTCGTTTGCATATTCATTGCGGCTATCCTCCGTGTCTCGAACTCCCGCCCGGCAACGACCGGATCGGGTGCCTTCGAGCATTGGATTGATTGTGCCGGCCACAGATAAAAATCTCTGTGCGATGGCGCGCATAACGCAGGGAATGCTCTGCTGCACCTTCAGTCGGCGGGGCTTTACCCGGAGCTTGAGTTCCCCGAAGTCGAACCAAGCTTGCGCAAGGCGCCGAGTGTCGGCGCGTACGGGCTCTGTACGCCGGCGTACATACGGAATCCGGCATTCGGCCTATGCTCGACTCGATCCGTGACACCCATTATTCGGAGATAGGCGCAGATGAATCCCACAAAGCTCATAGGAATCGCCCTGATCGTAGCGGGGAGCCTTGGCCTGGCGTACGGCGGCTTCAGTTATACGAAGGAAACCACGGGCATGAAAGTGGGCCCGATAGAACTCAAGGTCCAGGAAAAGCAAAACGTGGATGTGCCGCTGATCGTCAGCGGCGGAGCGGTCGTGCTCGGCATATTCCTGCTCGTTGCCGTCGGCCGGAAATAGCGGCGCGCCGGAGAGTGCCGGCACCGCCAGCTAAGGCAAGCGCGCCCGCGTCCGCGGCATGCATTGCCTGGAGCGCAAGGAGAGCGGCCGGTTTTTCCGGCGTTCCAGCTCGATTGCCGATGCAGCGTCTGGATAGTTGGAGAACACAGCCAGTAATCTTCCGGCTCCAATCATCCGTCTCTTAGCCTTATGTGTGCTGGCGCACAGAACTTGCGCAAACTCCGCGCAATAATTTTATCGCGCCTGCCAGTCACTCATCTCTCCTCCCTGAAGTCGATTGGCGGGTCCGGGCCCTCGGTTCATGCTCATGACCGAGGGCCCGCTTTTTTGAGCCTATTTCAAAATGAGGGGAGACTTCCCCTCATACTCCCCTAAAGCGGAGGCCATTTCGTTAATTCTGAAATGGCCTCTTTGCGCCTATTTCAAAATGAGGGGAGACCTCCCCTCATACTCCCCTAAAGCGGAGGCCATTTCGTTAATTCTGAAATGGCCTCTTTGCCCTTCGCATGCGGCACAGCCCTCGCATCCCGGACCAGTTGCCGGCAATCGCTGTCTCTCCCCGGCCCCGCGTCGATCAGGGGGATCAGCGCAAGCACCGGACTGGCGCGAGCAGCAGTGCGGCCGTCCGTTTGAACAAACGGGAAGCCGTCATGCAGGCGCCGAAATCAGCCGTCCTTCGAGAAGACGGCGAGACGACGGCGCAGGCCGGGTCAGATCGGGCGGAATGCAATGTAGCCGTGGCCGCCGCGGGCGCCGGGGTCGCATTGATGCGCTGTGCCTTCGCCGCCACCGCCGCCGCTGCCGAGCGTGCCGCGCTGCGGCCCAGTGTCTTTGCGGCGCGAGGTCTCGCCGCTGCCTGCACCGCCAGCCCCTAGGCGCGCCGCGCCACCTCCGCCGCCTGCGCTCGCGCTTTTGTCAGCCGCCGAATAGTCGCCACCGGCTGCACCCCCCACTCCCGCACGTCCCGATTCGAGTTGGCCTGCACCTGACCTGGCCTCGGCTTGGGGCTGGTACCTGGTTTCAGAGCTCCCTCCGCGCCCGCCGCTGGTTTGCCCGGGGCCGGCGCCGCCGCGTCCTTCCATCTTGCCGGCTGTTTTTTCGAGCTGACCTCGCGTCGGACGGACGTACTTTTCGGCCCCGGGTATTCCCAGGACAAGCTCGTCGGTGACGATACCGATACGGATGATGTTGCTTGGACTTCCGAGCCATCCCGGGCCGCCGCCGAGGCGGGCTTGTGGCACGCAGACACTACCACCCTGCCCGCCGGCGCCGATGGTGAGCAGGTATACCC
>JACZJU010000008.1 GCA_014860395.1 Burkholderiales bacterium
GACGGTAAAGATCAGCAGTTCGTCGTCGACGCCGCCTTCCTGCTCGAACTGCATGCCGACTTCCAGTTCCGGCGGAAACTGCGCGCGCTCGGCCATGCGCACCAGCTCGGCATCGTATTCGCCGAAGGCGTCCTCCGGCTCAAGGCGCAGGTCTATCTTCTCTCCCTGCGTCCTGCCGGCGAGCGCCTCCTCGACCACGGGGAATATGCCGTCGTAGCCGCCATGCAGATATTGCACCGCTTCGCCCGACTGGATCAGGTTGCCGTGCACGTCGGACAATTGCACTTCGAGCGCAACTACCGTGTCTTTGGCGATTTGCATTCGCGGTTGATTTCTTTGATCAGCTGCAGCACTTCCATCGCGTGCCCGCGCGGATTGACGCCGTAGAGCGCATGGCGCAGCCGGCCTTTCTTGTCGATGACGAAGGTGGCGCGGACGATGCTCGTCTTCTTTGCCCCGTCGCAGTCTTTAATTTCACGCACGCCGTATTTTTCGCACACCTCGCCTTCGGGATCGGCGAGCAGGCAAACCGACAGTCCGTGCTTGTCGCGGAATTCGGCATGCGAAATGCAGTCGTCGGGGGAAACTCCCAGCACCACGCAATCGTGCCGCGCGAACTCCTCGTCGTGATCGGAGAACTCGATCGCCTGCAGGGTGCAGCCGGGCGTGCCGTCCCTGGGGTAGAAATACAGCACGACATTCTTCTTGCCCTTGAACGCAGCCAGCCCGACCGACTCCATGTCGGCGTCGGGCAGGGAAAAATGAGGCGCAGCTTGTCCGATTTGCAGCATTTTGGTTTTCACGTTGCGGATGATTCTAAACCATCCGGGGATTTCGTGAAGCCCCAAAAAACGGCGGGTTGCACACAGGCAATATTCGCATGGATATAATACTGCATGCGCAATGCATAGCCCCTGCGGCTGACGCAATATGACCGAGGACACAAGCCGATCCCAGCCCGAACGCCTGCTGCTTTCCACGCGCAGGGAATACCTGGAAGCGCTGGCGCGACTGATCGGATTGGCGCGGCGCGAGTTGCGCATTTTCGATCCCGACTGTTCAGAGTTGAAGCTCGACTCGCCGCAGACCCACGAGCTTCTACGCGCGTTCCTGCTGCGCCACCGCGACAACCGCCTGTACATTGCGGTGCACGGCACCGACTACGTCCGCAACTACAGCCCGCGCCTGTTGGCCCTGCTGCGCCAATTCAGCGACCGCATGTTCATCCATCAGACGCAGGCAGATGCCGCCCGCGCCCAGGACAGCTTCGTGCTCGCGGACAAGCTGCACCTCGTGCGCCGCCCGGTGCAGGCGCAGCCGCGCGCGGCGCTCAGGCTGCACGACGAGCAGGAAAGCCAGGGCATCTACCTGCGATTTTCCGAAATCTGGGACAGTTCCTTCCCCGCTGTTTCCGCGACTACCAGCGGCCTCTGAGGAAGAGCTGAAAGACCGGCACGCGGCTAGATGATTTCGCGCCAGGCGAAGCCTTCGTCCTGGTCAGCGACGCCGATCCAGGCGGGCGCGCAGCCCAGCACCTGCGCCAGAGCCGCGCAAGCGAGCTCCGGCGTGTTGTTTTGCTGCGACAGGGGCGCGGCGATCAGGTGCTGCAGCCGGCTGCGATCGAGCGCAGCCAGCAGGCCGGCCGAGGCCTGGTTATCCAGATGACCGTAGCGGCCGGCAACGCGCGACTTCAGCATCTGCGGGTAATCCCCGTTCATCAGCAGGTCGAGGTCGTGATTGCATTCGAGCACCAGCGCATCGCAACCGGTGAGCATGGCTTCGATGTGGCTGGTGGACGAGCCGGTGTCGGTGAGCACGCCCAGGCGATGCGCACCATCGGAGAACACGAAGTGCGCGGGTTCGCGCGCGTCGTGCGGCACGGGAAAAGGCTGCAGTTCCAGCTCGCCTATGGCAAACGTGCTGTGGCTGTCGATGATGTTGACCTGCGGCAGGCCGGATACGTCCCCGGGGATGCCTTTTAGCGTCCCGTGGGTCAGCCACAGCGCCAGGTCGTGCTTGCGCGCGAATTTGCACGCGCCGGCGGTATGGTCGCTATGCTCGTGGGTGACAAGAATGCCGTCGAGATCGGCGGGGACCAGGCCCAGACGCGCGAGCCGGCGTTCGGTCTCGCGCACCGCGTAGCCGCAGTCGAGCATCAGACGCGTGCGTCCCCGTTCGACGATTAGCGCGTTGCCCCGGCTGCCGCTTCCCAGGCAAGCAAAGCGCATGCGCTATTTCAACTGCTCGTGCAGCAAGGAGAGTATGCGCCGACCGGTATCGCTGTTCTCCGGCTGACCATCCTTGTTCTGCACCTGCACCTCGCTGACGGTGCCCGCTTCCTTGACCAGCACGCGATATTGTTCCGCCTTGATCTCGCTCTTGTTGCTTCTCCAGAACGCCAGCTTGGAGAGGAAGCCGTCGTCCTTCGAACGGCGCTGCGCATCGAACTGCGGATCCACATAGCGCACGAAGTAATAGCCCTTGGAGCGGTCGCGATCTTCCACGGTGAAGCCGACACGATCGAGCGCCAGGCCGACGCGGCGCCACGCACGATCGAAGCTGTCGTCCATCTCCAGGGCGCCGCTGCCGTCGGCGGCGCGCACCAGTCTGGCCCGCTCCGGATTCTTGTCGGCTCCGGCCACCAGCTCTGCCCTGGCGCGCGTGTCCTCGACGCCGAAGCGCACCATCAGCCGGCGCAGGAATTCCGCTTCCAGTTCGGGATCCGGCGCACGCGGCTGCCACACGGTATGTTCCTTGTCCGCGGAGTCGTAAACCTCGACCATGCCGCGATGACTGATGTAGATCTCGGTAGTGTTGGGCGCGCTGCCTCGCTCCAGGCGGGTGCGGAATTTGTCCAACTCCCCCGTCGAGTACACCGAATCGATCACCTTGCCCAGCACGCTGCGTATGGGGTCATTCGGGATCTTGGCCCGGTTCTCGGCCCAGTCCGTTTCCATCACCCCGACCTCCGGATTTTCGGTTTTCACCAAAAAGCCCAGACCCTGCCAGAATTCCTTAACCACCGGCCAGACTTTTTCCGGCGCCTCCGGCACCACCAGCCAGCGCTCGCTGCCGGCACGCTCGATGTGCACCTTGGCCACGTTGGGCAGGATTTCCGTGGAGCCGGCGCGCACCGCACCGCCGCGCTCGGCGTTGTAAGTGGACAGGGTCGCGGTGCCATGCGTCGTAATGTCGGGGACGGCGTAACGGTCATCCCGGGACGGCGAGGTCAGGTCCGGCGGGACTTCCAGCGAAGGCAGTTTCCTGGCTTCCGACTTGTACTGGATCTTGTCGCCCTGGACCAGATCCCCGATACTGCTGCAGCCCACCAGCAAAGCTAAAAGGGCGAAACAAACGGCACTACGCTTCATATGGCATTACCCTTGACTAATTGTCGCCTGACTCATGAGAACACGAACGCGCGTGTTCCGGCGTTTTGTTAATTACTCTAAACCCCTGCCGTTTTCACTTGAATGCCGGCCTGGCGCATGGCTTCTCTGACTGTTTCATGAAAATTCGCCGACAGCGGCACTAGCGGCAGGCGGATGCCGGATTCGATCAATCCCATCTGCGCCAATGCCCATTTCACCGGGATCGGATTGCCTTCGACGAACAACTTGGTATGCAGGCCGAGCAGGCGATTGTTGGCTGCGCGGGCGCGCGTGATGTCGCCGGACAAAGCAGCGGCGCACATTTCCTGCATCAGCCGTGGCGCCACGTTGGCGGTCACCGAAATCACCCCGTGGCCGCCCATCAGCATCAGCGGCAAGCCCGTAGAGTCTTCGCCGCTGTAGACAGCGAAGTCCTTTGGAGCGCGCCGCAGCAGATCGCTGCCTCGTTCCAGGCTCGCGGTGGCGTCCTTGATGCCGATGACGTTCGGGACCTGGGCCAGGCGCAGCACCGTATCGTTCTGCAGATCGGCGACCGTGCGTCCGGGAACGTTGTACAAGATCATGGGCAGATCCACGGCTTCGGCGATGGCGCGAAAATGCCGGTACATGCCTTCCTGGGTGGGCTTGTTGTAATAGGGCACGACCGACAGGCTGAACTGCGCGCCCGAGTGCTTGGCCGATTCGGACAACTCGATCGCCTCGGCGGTGGAATTGGCGCCGGTCCCGGCAATGACCGGGACGCGCCCGGCGGCGTGCTCGACCGCGATGCGGATCAGGTCCTTGTGCTCGTCGAAATTCACCGTGGGCGATTCGCCGGTGGTGCCGACGACCACAATGCCCTGCGTGCCCTCGGCAATGTGCCAATCGATCAGGCTCTTGAAGCGGCCGATGTCGAGCGACCCGTCTTCGAGCATGGGGGTGACGATGGCAACCAGGCTTCCGGTCAACATAAACGCTGTCCCGTGAGGAAAATGAGTAATTTTAGCGCATTAGGCTCGCCGTCGGGATACATAAATCTCCCGAGTAGCGGCGTTCAACAGGCCCTACCACGTCAGATCCAGCCTGCAGTCCTCGACGCGCCGCTGCACCGCGCAAATGCGCTGGACCACCGCCGGCTTGGGCGACTCGACCCGGCCCTGCTCAAACGCGAGTACCTCCAATCGTCCCTCCACCCACTGCAGCAACTCGCCCGGGCGCAGCAGGAACTCCGGATTAGACGGGCGCCCGAGCTTTTCGTTTCCCAGCGCGAAGGTTTCATAGATCAAAACCCCTCCCGGGCTTAGAGCGGAAAGCATATCGGCAACGAGCGGCCGGTACAGGTAATTCGTAACCACGATACCGTCGAACCGGCGGGCTGCGTAGGGCCAGGGCGCGCCTTCCAGGTCGGCGCAACGGGTCGCCACCCCAGCCACACCGGGAAGCGCCGCGAGCGCTTCGGCGTCACGGTCCACCGCCTCGACCGCGTAACCCAGGCCGGCCAGGTAGCGCGCGTGCCGTCCATGCCCGCAGGCGAGGTCGAGCACCGCGCCGCCTGCAGCGATCAGGCGCGCGTAGCGGCATACCCATGCCGAGGGTGCGAGTTGTTCATGTTGAAGCTGCATTGCGGCGTCCCTTAAAATCCCGATCCCGGTTGTTTCAAGAACTCCACTTCCTCCGGCGTCGAGACGCGACCCAGAGCGGCGTTACGGTGGGGAAAGCGGCCGAAGCGCTCGATGATCTCGAAATGCCGGCGCGCGTAATCGATGCTGCCCGAGCTGTCCGGGTCGCCGCGCAGGCCTTCGAACAAATCCAGGCACTGGCGCTGTAGCGCCAGATTTTCGGCGTGCTCGAACGGCAGGTAGATGAACCAGCGTTGCACCGGCAACAGCAGACGGTCAAAGCCCCGCCCCACGGCCGACTGCGCCGTAGCCAGCGCCTGCGCATCGGCCGCAAACGCCCGGGCGGTGCCGCGAAACAGGTTGCGCGAGAACTGGTCGAGCACCACGATCAGGGCAAGCATCGAATCGGGCGCCGCCTGCCATGACTGCAACTGTCCGTCGGCAGCCTGCCGGTGCAGGTGGAGAAAGCGCGCTCGAATCGCGTCGTCGAATGCCTGGTCCTTCTTGAACCACGCTTCGCGCGGCTTGCCGTATTCGGCGGAATCCGCCGGTCCGAACCAGAAATCGAGTACTTCGTGAAAATCCGCCACGCTATACCGATTGGGCCGGTTCGGAAATCTCGATCAGATTTTGATCGGGGTCGCGCACATAGACCGAGAGAATCGCAAAGCGCGCGCCGGTGCGCGCGACCGGCCCGAGTTCGATCGGTACACCGGCCGTGCGCAGCTGCGCGATGACCTCGTCCAGCGGCCGGTCGGCAAGAAAGCACAGGTCCAGCGACCCCGGCGTCGGATGCGCGGCATAGGCGTCGGTCTGCGTGCCCTGATCGTGGATGTTGATCTTCTGCTCGCCGAAACGCAGCGCCTGACGCCCCTGGCCGAAGGTTTCGAGCTTCATCCCGAGGACGCGGGTATAGAAATCAATGCACTTTTTCACATCGCGCGTGGTCAGCACCAGGTGATCCAGGCTTTTGATCATTTTTGTTCAACCTTTCAAGACGCGGCGTCTACGACCATGTGCGGCTCATGCCCCAATAGTGGTGCCAGCCGGTTGCGGGGATCATGCCCAGCACCATCGAGAAGAGCGCCGCCAGGATCATCAGGATAATCACCGCCGGAATCGCCGCGATGGCCCATTTGACCATCAGCACCACCATCGACCAGAACGGAATCTTGATGTCGGTTACAACTACTTCGCGCCTGTCTTCAGTCATGGAACTAGTCCTCTAAATGCGGTTGTCGCGCGCGCCGCGCAGGATTATTCCTTCCAGGCCCGATCCAGCGCCTGCTGCGCCTTTTCCAGCCTGGCCTTGGCCTGCTGCTTCCTTTTCTCCGACAGGCGCGCCTTTTTCTGCTCTTCCTCGAACTGTTTTTTGAGCGGCTCCAATGCCTTCCTGGTGCGCGCCGCCTGCTCCACGTCGGCCTTATGCTCGGCATCGGCTTTTTCAAATTCCTGACGCGCGTACTGCACCGCACTCTGCGCTTGGGACACGTCTCTTGCCAGGCTGTGCAACGCGGGCGCAAACAAAATCAAGGCTGCGACCAGTCGAGTTCCAATTCTAATCATGACTGCCCCTTCTACTCAATTTCTCCGAAGGCGACCATCGCCAGCGTCGGATCGCATGCTGCAGTGTAGCCCTGCCGTGAAGCCATTGCCAATATATGCGCCGGCGTAAGCGCCCGTCGCACGCAATTCGAGATTGACTGTCGCCGCCAGCCCCGGGGATACTGCGGCAGTGCCGTTGAATTTTCTATCATCTGGACCTCTACGCTGGATTGCCGGAGGCAGCGTCATGGCCGGCTTGGCCGGCATCATTCTCGGCGAGACCTTGCTGTCGCCGGAACACGAAGTGCTTTACAGCGGCAGCATGGCCGTCGCACATTGCATCAGTATCGGCGACAGGCAGGCATGCACTTTCAATTACGATTTTTCGATCGGCAATACCGGCAAGCAGGAGCAGGAAAGCCTTCGCATCGTATGGCCGCTGGACATGCAGGACTGGGGTGTAGGGACGCATGTCTCCGACATCATCGCGAGCGCGAGGAAGACGCAGGAACCGCGCATCCGACGGGAGTTCGAATCGGGAAAGACTATCTACGCGATCAGCGCACTGATGCCGAACACCATGGTCCTATTCCAGGTACGCTGCCTGATGTGCACGCCCGCGGAACTGCACGCGATGCAGCAGGCGCGCGTGACCGTCGAGGCGCGCGGCGCGGTCTCCGAGGCCGATCCGCGCGTATCGGCGCTAAGCCACGGGGCAATGAATCTGCTTCGGGTTTTCGGCCTGTTCAATTAGCGCGCGGAGGGGTCGCCCCGCCCAACCGGCATAGACTGGACTGGCGCCCCGAAGACGAATCGAACGTCCGACCTGCCCCTTAGGAGGGGGCCGCTCTATCCACTGAGCTACCGGGGCGAGACGCGCAATTCTATACGAAATCGGCCGCACTTTCGCTGTGTATCGCTTGCAATCCTGCGCCTGCCGCATGCGCAGACTAGAGCACCAAGTTTGATCCTTCGCTCGGCGCCTCGCACACCACGTTGGATCCCAGGCGCGCAAGCGCTTCCCGGGTCTCTTTGAGTTTGAGGTCGATGTCGTCGTCAGTCTGATCAGGATCGTGATGGAACAGGTGCAGCCGCTTGACCTTCGCCCGCGCCGCCAGATCCGCCACCTCGCTCACGCAGGAGTGGCCCCAGTCCACCTTGGACGCATATTCGTGATCGCGGTAGGTGGTGTCTGTAATGAGCAGGTCCGCGCCGCGCACGAAATTCGCCAGGTGCTCGATATAGGTTCGATCGTAGCGCGGATCGGTCGGGAGATAGAGCTCGTTGTCGGTGATGTAGCAGACAGAGCGGCCATGGCAGTTCAGCCGGTAGCCCAGGCAATATCCTGGGTGCTTGAGCAGTATCGTATCGACCGTGACCGCGCCGAACTCCAGGCTTTCCTCGCGCAGGTCGCGGAACACCAGGCGCGCCCCGAACTCCCGGATAGTGACCGGGAAATACACGCTCTCCATCTGCGCCGCGATCGCGCGCTCGATCGTGAGATCGCCCTGGTAGGGACCGAACACCTCGATCTGGTTGCCGCGCGCGTACAGCGGCCCGAAAAAAGGAATGGTATTGATGTGATCCCAGTGCGTGTGCGAGATGAATACCCGCGCCGACAGACGCTGCACCTTGGTCGCAGCGAGATGATCGGACAGCTGCTTGATGCCGGAGCCGCAGTCGAACACATACAGCGGCTCGCCGCTGATCTCCACGCTGACACAGGACGTGTTGCCGCCGTAGCGCAGCGAACCCGGTCCCGGCACCGGCAGTGTTCCGTGCACGCCCCAGTAGCTGACCGTCACCTTCTCCGACAGTATCTCGGCGATCAAGCGCGGCAGCGTCTCGCGCTGCACCGGCTTGACGATGTAGCCGTCGGCGCCGAGTTCCTTCGCGCGGCGGCGATCGAAATCGTAGGATTTCGACGAACACATTATGATTTTTATCGCGGCCAGATCCGGCCTGCTGCGGATTTCCCGGCACAATTCGAAGCCATCCATTTCCGGCATGATGACGTCGGTGATGACGCAATCGGGCCGGTCCACCGGAACGTCCTGCAATGCCTTCAGGCTGGACTCGTAGCACTTCACGCTGTGCCCGCTTTCCTCCAGCACCGCCTTCATCAGCTGCAGAATGATCGGGTCGTCGTCTACGATCAGAAATTTCATCGTCTTTTTCTCAGGTTTCGCCGGGCGCGCCAGCATGATTTTTCCGCATGCGTCGCGCTGTTACTTGCGTTCAAATGGCATCGTACTACATGACGTGCCACCGAGGTGATCCCACGCTGCGCCCGGCGTTTGCACGCTCGGGCACACCGAACATCTGCGCGCTCGCGGTGAGCCACCGCGGCGCAGATCTGGCTGGCCCGCATCACAGAAGAGCTGGACGCGCTGTCGGTGCCAGGTGCTTCAGTTAAACTAAGCGGCAAGACCTGGAACGGAGTCGCCATGGAAGGCCGCGCCCGAGCCCGGCTACAACGGAGGAAAATAATGTTCCGCGCCGCTTTGCTGTTGTCGCTTTCCCTGTTAGCCAGCTGCGCCATCGGGCCGCAAACGCGTGAAGGCATGGTCAACTACGACTTCGGCCTGCCGCCTGCGGGCAAAGAGGCCAACCCGCGCCTGCAGCAAGATCTGATCATTCCCGGGGTCACCGCGCCCGCGTGGATGGACAATTCCGGCATTTACTACCGCCTGGCCTATCAGGATGCGGCCCGCCCGCAGGCTTATGCGCTGAGCCACTGGGTAATGTCGCCGGCGGCTCTGCTCGGGCAGAGACTGCGCGCGAACATCGCGCGCGCGAGCACGGCGGGGGTATTCGTGCCTGCGGACGGCGTGCGTGCCGACTACACGCTGCGACTGGAACTCGAAGAGTTCAGCCAGGTGTTCGAGGCGGCTGACCGGAGCCGCGCGGTGCTGCGCCTGCGTGCGAGCCTGATCCGTCAGCACGGCATCGTCGCGCAACAGGTCTTCAACGTCGAGCACGCTGCGGCCACGCCCAACGCAGAGGGCGGGGTTCGCGCCCTGATCGCGGCAAGCGACGCTGCCGCAGACAAACTGATCGATTGGCTGGCGGCAAACCTGAAGAAATAGCGGGCTTAATCGAGTGCTGGCGGATCGAACCAATTGGTGAGCGCCAGACCGCCATCGACGACGATGCTGGCGCCGCTCACATAGCCACCTATCCGGTTCGATAGCACCGCCAACGCCATCGGCGCCAGATCGTCGGCTTAACCCAGCCGTCCCAGCGGAATGTGGCGCGCCAGTGCCGGATCGGCCGCCGCCTCCGCGGCGGCGCGCACCGTGTCGGCATTGATGTCCGCGAATATCGTGCACACGCCCTCTGCCGTCAGCGCCAGCGCAATCGCCCGGCCAACGCCGCTGCCGGCGCCGGTCACGACCGCTGCGTCGCGTTGGCGGTCGAACGCCTGGTCGAATATGGACATGGTTGTCTTCTCCGAATCGATCTTGCCAATAATTACACGGCGTCAAGCTG
This sequence comes from Burkholderiales bacterium, assembly GCA_014860395.1. Classification (GTDB taxonomy): domain Bacteria; phylum Pseudomonadota; class Gammaproteobacteria; order Burkholderiales; family SG8-39; genus 2-12-FULL-64-23. Next base: position 10,028 of record JACZJU010000008.1, read on the forward strand.
CCTGCTCGGCTGGGCGGCGATGAACGCCTCCAGTTGCATGCACTCCGCGAAGATGCGCATGATCGCCGGATACGGTGTCAAGTCGCATTTGTAGCGCTGCGCGTTGAATATCTGCGGTACCAGGCAGCAATCGGCAATCGTGACCTGGTCTCGATAGCAATACCTGCGGGATTTATTCGAAGCGGAAATGAAGACTTCGAGGCCGTAGAGCCCTTCGGCAATCCAGTGGCGGTACCAGGTGTTGACGCCCTCCTCGTCCAGGCCGTAGCTCTTCTTGACATAGCGCAGTGTGCGCAGATTGTTGAGCGGGTGGATTTCACAGGCGATCATCTGCGCCACCGCGCGCACGTAGGCGCGGTCTTCGGCGTTCGCCGGCAGCAGCGGCGGTTGCGGATGCGTCTCCTCCAGGTACTCCATCATCGCCAGCGATTGCACGAATACCTTGCCTTCGTCCTCCAGCGCCGGCACCAGGCCCTGCGGGTGCACCGTCATGTAACTCGCGAGCTTGTGCTCGTCCTTGGGCAGGCTCACTGGCAGCGCCTCGTAGGCGAGGCTCTTGCAGTTGAGCGCGATACGCATGCGAAACGCGGCGGAGGAGCGGAAGAAGGTATAAAGTTTCATAAATCCTATCTTGCGCAAAATGTACGGCAGTGGCGATTCTGACACAAATGCGTATTGCTGCAAGCTGCCGGTTTTGACAGAATGCATTCGCAATCGACGAGGAGCGTTGATGGTTCTTTTTCCGGGCAAGGCCTACGACGAAATCAAAGTCGGCGACAGTTTCGGCGCCTCCATGACCGTCACTGAAACACATCTGGTGCTCGCTGCCGGGCTGTTCGGCGACTTCAATCCACTGCACACCAACGAGGTGCACGGCAAGCAAAGCCGTTTCGGCAGCCGCATTCTGCACGGGCCGTTCACCAGCGCGCTGGTATCGGCCCCGGTAGGCATGTATTTCGGCGGCACCGCCATCGCCTACCTCGAGCACACCTGCCGCTTCAAGGCGCCGGTGCGCGCCGGTGACACGCTCACCACCACCTGGACCGTCGTGGAGAAACAGAGCAAGCCCAGGCACAAGGGCGGCATTGCCGTGTTGAGCGGCGTATGCAGGAACCAGGA
>JACZJU010000085.1 GCA_014860395.1 Burkholderiales bacterium
CGCACCCAGCGGCCGAACATCGATCAATTCGCCGGATGCTGCGTGAGGGATGGCCATAGTGACTCCGGGCTGTGGTGAAGTTTGAGGAGTGAGCGGCGGTGGGCGTCAGATCTTCGCGAAGTCGATCACAATCGCTCCCGGCTCGCGCTGCAGATACCGGATGGTCACCGTTTTGCCATAGCGCAGGTCGACTTGCTCGAGCAGCGGCAGCGGGTCGTGGTCGTTGACGAAGCGCATGGTTTCGCCTGGATTCAGCGCGTCCAGCGCGCCGAAGATCGCGGCGTGGCGGAAGCGTTTGGCGACGCCGCGGGCGTCGAAGGGATAGATCGCGTCGGGGGAGAGGTGTAGATGCGGGGCGGTGGCCATGGCGAAAGCTCCTGTAGAGGTTTATGGATGCGGCGCCGGTGCGGCGGCGACGCGGGCTGCAACAGCGGCGAGCGCCGTCGAGGGGAGAATGGCTTCCGCACGCGCAAACAGATCGCGCTCCTCGAAACGCACGTGCGCTTCGAGCAGCAAGCCGAAAGACGCAAGGCTCGCGCGGTCGCCCCGCCCGGCCTCTTGCGCGAGTGCGCGCAACTGCCGATGCTCGTCGAGCGTGCGCGCGACACGGGCGTCCTCGCCGACATCGCGCAGCAGCGGCAGCAGTGTCTCCTCCTCGACGCGGAAATGCGGCTCGAGTTCGCTCGCGAATATCCGCGGCAGCGCAGCGGCGAGTTCGCGCGCCGCCGCGACGTCGCGCGCAGCCTCGATGGCACGCCGCGCGAGCACCAGAGCATGGTGATGTTCGCGCGTCAACGCAATCAATTCCTGGCTGCGCTTCATGTCGTGCCGGCTCAAGCTTTGGCGGGAGCGGCTTCCGGCGCTGCCTCGGCACGCAAGCGCCTGCCGCCTAGCCACAGGCGCAGCGCGAACAGTGCCAGCAGCAGCGCGCCGAACGCGAACACGAGGTCGCCCGGCACGCGCATCCACACCAGCGCTTCCATCAGCGGCGAATGGATCACCTCGGGCGAGCGCGCGAACCAGATGCCCTTGCTGACGCTGGCCCAGGCTTGGTAGATGCCCGAGGGCACCAGTGACATGAACACCATCATCGCTAGGCCGATATTGAGGCACCAGAACATCGGCCGCAGCAGGTTGTCGGCCCAGGCCGCGCGCTCGGACAGTCCGCGCAGGCAGAACAGCATCAGGCCGATGCCGAGCATGCCGTACACGCCGAACAAGGCGGCGTGGCCGTGCGCGGCCGTCATGTTCAATCCCTGCATGTAATACAGCGCGATCGGCGTATTGATCGAGAAGCCGAGCAACCCCGCGCCCACGACGTTCCAGAACCCGACGGCAATGAAGCACATGATCGGCCATTTATAGGCCTCGACCCAGGGCGCCGCCTTGGAGCGCTGGTAATTGCGGTAAGCCTCGACGCCTATCATTGCCAGTGGCACCACTTCCAGCGCCGAAAACATCGCGCCGATCGCAATCACGAAGGTCGGCGTGCCGGTGAAATACAGGTGGTGCAGCGTGCCGAGGATGCCGCCGAACAGAAACACGATGGTTTCCAGCACGATTGCCGTGTTGGCAGTGCTGGCGCGCAGCAGTCCGAGGCGCGTGAACAGCAGCGCGATCACAGCGGTGGCGAACACCTCGAAGAAACCCTCGACCCAAAGGTGCACCAGCCACCAGCGCCAGTATTCGATCATCGAGTAATGCGTGTGCTGCCCCCAGGCGAGCGAACTCGCATAGAAACCGCCTATGCACATAGCCGACAGGAACACCATCGCGATCAGTCCGCGCCCCTCCGACGGCCGCTTCAGCGCCGGCATCAGCCCGCGCCCGAGCAGCGTCACCCAGAACAAGAGGCCGACGAACAGCAGGATTTGCCAGACGCGGCCCATGCTGGTGAATTCGAGTCCCTGGTTGCCGATCCAGAAGCTGAAGTCGTTGCCGAGGTGCTGCAGCGAGCCGAGCCAGCCGGTTGCGGTGGAGCCGACCACGATGAACAGCAGCGCGTAGAACAGCACGTCCACCCCGAGCTTCTGGAATTTCGGCTCGTGCCCGGCAATCGCCGGCGCGATATACAGGCCGGTGGCCAGCCACGCCGTGGCAATCCACAGCACCGCGAACTGGGTATGGATGGTCCGGCTCACCGTGAACGGGAGTATCTGCGCCAGCGGCAAACCGAAGAAACTGTGCCCCTCTACCGCATAGTGCGCGGTGAGCACACCCATGCCGATCTGGGCCAGAATCAGACCGATGACGACGTAGAAATACTTTTTGGTCGCCCGCATCGACGGCGTCGGCTTCAGATTGAACAGAGGATCCGCCTTCGGCGGAACCGGATCGCCCTCTTCCTTGCTCGCCGCATGGAAAAGAACCATCGCGGCGATAGCGGCTATCATCAAAATCACACTGGCGATCGACCAGATGCCCGCGCCGGTGGTGGGCGTATTGCCAACCAGATCATCGTGCGGCCAGTTGCTGGTGTAGCTCAGTCCGGTTTCGCCAGGCCGGTCGGTCGCCGCAGCCCAGGCGGACCAGAAAAAGAACGCCGACAAGGCCTGCCGGTCGGCCGGATCGGGCAGCGAGCCGGCATTCATCGCGTACTGTTCGCGCAGCTTGTCCAGTTTCTGATCATCGCCGAAAAGGCCGGTGTAGTGCGCCGCCAACTGCTGTACTGCCTGCGCGCGCTCGTCCGACAGGGTGATGGTGCCGCTTTGCTTGTCGTAGGTATTGCGCCGCATTTCCGCCTTCAGGCGCGCGTTCAGGTCGGCCTGCGCGCCTGCGCCCAATTGCTCGTATGCCAGGCCATGCTCCCGCTGCGCCCATAACTCGCGCAGCGCCAGCGCCTCGCGGTGCAGCCAGTCCGCCGACCAGTCGGGTGCGACATAGCTGCCATGCCCCCACACGGTTCCCAATTGCTGGCCGCCGGCTGAAAGCCAGGCCTGCTGGCCGCGCTCGATCTGCTCGCCCTTGTACAGAAGGGCGCCCTGACTGTTGACGATTTTTTGCGGAATCGGCGGCGCGGTGACGTAGATCTCCGTTCCTACCCAGCCCAGGACTGCGAAGGACAGCACGCAGATGAGCGCCAGCCAGGTCCAGAGTTTGCGTGTAGGGTGCATGGCCATTTGTCTCCTATTTGTCGATAATGGAAGTGAAAATCGGCGCGCTACCGGATGCGCTTAAGATGTATATTACTTACCTGTTATGTATTTTGCAAGTGTTTTTCACGTGCTGATACTGCTTCATCCAGACCCGCGTGGGCACACGGCACCAACCCGCCTGAAGTCCCCATAACCCGTATCGGCCGTATCGGTTCTCGCCAGAAACCGCGAGCCGCGCCTTTGCCGCTCTCCTGCGCAACCAGCGCCTGCCGCGACGCTCGGCGCGGCAACTGTCAAAGTGACGCTGACTGTGCAGCATCGCGGACCGCTGCGGATACGGTATGTCTAGCGTAGCGGGTCAGGGCGAACTGGATCCTTCTTCTTCGGCCAGCGTTTCCAGCGCCTGGCGCGCACGCCTTTGCAGCGCACGATAGTTCCGTTCCCACTCATTGTTTCTCGGCGTCGCGTAGGCGAGCTGGCGCGCCAGCGCGGCGAAAACCGCACTCGTTCGCCGCGCCCGCGCCAGCTGCACCAGCACCTCGTCGTGGTCGGAGGCGTAGACGAAGTCTGTCCTACGATCCTGGCAAATGCCGACGCAAGGCTGCGCGCCTTCGATGCGCCCGCACCCTATGCACTGCCATGCCGTCACGCGCTCGGTCATCGCGCCGCCTCCTCCTCGCTCAAGTTGCGCAGTCCCCGTCTGTTCGAATGAGTATGGCGCCAAGGCGCAACTGCGCTTCGGCTTGGGCGCTGATCCGGGCGACCAGCGCCGACGCGCTCTCGATGCTTTTGATCAGATCGACTGCCTCGCCGGCCCAGACCACCGCGGTATCGCAATCGCCGTCGCGGGCAGCCGCTTGATAGCCGACGCGTTCGGTTTCGAGCACATGCGCCAACTGGGTCTCGCGCCCGCCCCATCGCTCCAGGAAACCGTTGCGAATCGCGCGGCCGGTGTAGTCCGGCGGCCAGGCGTAACCGCGAATGAGGTCAAAAACACGTGTGCGTCGGGTTTGGTCGCCACGAGCCGCCACGATGCGCTGCTTCGCCCCATCATGCCCGAGGGCTTCAGCGCTCGCATAGAAGCGCGTACCGATAAGCGCTCCGTGGGCGCCCAACATCAGCGCCGCCGCGAGCCCGCGGCCGTCGGCGATGCCGCCGGCGGCCACCACCGGCGTCGGCGCCACCGCATCCACCACCGCAGGCACCAGGGGCAGCGTGGCGCGGCCGCCGCCGTGGCCTCCGGCTTCGGTGCCTTCGGCCACGATAAGATCGGCGCCGGCTTCCTGCGCCAGGCGCACCTCTTCCAGACCTTGCACCTGGCAAATCAGCTTACATCCGGCCGACTTGATTGCAGCGGCGTAAGGCCTCGGATCGCCGAAAGACAACATGAGGGCGTGCGGCCGGCATTCCAGCACCAGATCGAGCACGACTGGATTTGCCGCCCACGTGATCAATCCGGCGCCCCAGGGCCGTTGCGTTGCGTTCTTAACGCGAGTCAATTCCGTGCGCAACCACGCCGGGTCGCCGTAACCGCCGCCAACCATGCCCAGCCCGCCGGCATTGGAAACGGCAGCCGCCAGTTCGCCCCCCGATACTCCGCCCATGGGGCCCAGTATGATCGGGTGCTGCAGGTCGAACATCTCGGTCAATGCGGTCGTGAGCATGGATCATGTCCTCGAAGTTGCAAAACTCTATCATATTATGATATATCAGCAGCATGGAAGAAACGCACACCAGAATGGCGGAACCGGGAATTGCGAATGCCGATTTCGCTTTGTTTCGGCCCATCGTGGCGCAGGCGCCGGATGCGTTCATCTTCACCGATAAATTAGGGGCAATCCGTCTCTGGAACCGCGGCGCCGAAGCCATTTTCGGCTATACCGCGGCCGAGGTCCTGGGTAATGGCCTCGACGTGATCATTCCAGAGCGGTTCCGGCGAGCTCACTGGGAGGGTTTTCGCAAAGCGATCGAAACCGGCCGCACCAAGCATGATCGCCAGGTGCTGACAACGCGGTCGATGCACAAAGACGGCAGCACGCTGTATGTCGACTTGAGCTTCGGCCTGATCCGGGACGAGGCCGGCGCCATCGCCGGCGCGCTGGCTGTAGGCCGCGATTGCACTGCCCGTTACCGTTCGGAGGCGGCGCTACGCGCGCGTATCGCGCAGTTGGAGGCAAGTGCAAAAGCGGATCCCGTCGCCCACACCCAGTCCCTGCACGACCGATAACCCGGCAACGTCAATTAACGCACCCGAATGCCCGCTACCTACACCCTGCTCAAATATCTGCACGTCGGCTGTGTTGCGCTATCGGGCGCCGGCTTCATGCTGCGCGGCGCGTGGATGATGCGGGCTTCGCCCATGCTCGCGCGGCGCTGGGTGCGCATCGCACCGCATGTGGTGGATACCGTGCTGCTCGCCAGTGCGATCGCGCTGGCGATCTTGATCGGGCAGTATCCGCTGGCACACGGCTGGCTTACCGCAAAGGTTCTTGGGCTCGTCGCCTACATTGCGCTGGGCAGCATAGCGCTCAGGCGCGGGCATACGCGCAGGGTTCGCATCGCGGCGTTCTGTGCCGCATTGCTGGTCTTCGCCTACATCGTGGCCGTGGCCATGACGAAATCGGTGCTGCCTTATGTCGGCTGAAACCAAACCAACGCCGGCGCCGGCGCCGGCCGCTCCCGGGCTGGGGTGGATAAAAGCGGCGCCGCACCGGCTGTTTTTCTTCCTCGCCATTCTGCTGTTGCTGACCGCTTCGATTTGGTGGGCCGCAGTGCTGGTGCTGCGGCTGTTCGGCCTGTCCATGCCGGGCGCGATCGCACCGACCCTGGTGCATGCGACGGCGATGCTCTACACCTTCCTGCCGATGTACATGTTCGGTTTCCTGTTTACCGCCGGCCCAGCCTGGCTCGCTGTGAAAGGGCCGGACGCGCCGGCGTTGCTGGCTACGGCGCTGCTCGCGTTTGCGGGCGCCGCCGCGTCGATTGTGCTGTCTATCTTCTCGATGCCCGCCGCAGGCATCGCCGCGCTGGTGCTAGGCGCGTGCTGGGCGCGCTTTCTGTTGATCTTCGGGCGCCTGGTCCGGCAAAGCACAGCCGCCGACCGCAAGCACGCGATGCTGGTGCTCGCATTCATGCTGCCCGGCGTCGCCGGCTTGGCGGGCTATGCGCTGCTGTGCATCAGTGACAATTTGCGCTGGTTCGCCTGGGTGACGGTCGCCGGTTTGTGGTGGTTCGTGATCCCGGTGTTTCTGGTGGTGGTGCATCGCATGCTGCCGTTCTTTACCGCCTCGTCCATCCCGTCGATCAGCGCATGGCGCCCCTACTGGGTGTTGTGGTGCTTCCTCGCCGCTTCTGTCGGCCACGGCGCGCTGGAATTGGCCGGCTGGAGCCGCTATGCATGGATGCTGGATGCCCCTGCGGCCGTCTTCCTGCTCTGGCTGGGCCTGCGCTGGGGGCTGCTGCAAAGTCTGCGCATCCGCTTGCTCGCAATGCTGCACGTCGGCTTTGTCTGGCTCGGCATCGCGTATGCGCTGTATGCCGCCGACGGGATACTGGCGCTCATGGGCGCGCGAGGATTTGGCTTGACGCCCCTGCACGCGGCCGCGATGGGCTTCGCCGCTACGCTCATGTTCGCCATGGTTACGCGCGTCACCCGCGGACACTCCGGCCGCAGCCTCACGGCCGACGATGCGACGTGGCTCCTGTTCTGGCTGCTGCAGGCCGCAACCATGCTGCGGCTGTTATCCGAACTCTGGCCACAACGGAACGCATGGCTGGTAACCGCAGCCATCCTTGCCTGGCTGGCGACGTTCGCGAGCTGGGCATGGAAATACGTGCCGGTCTACCTGCGCCCGCGCGCCGACGGCAAACCGGGTTGAACCGATGCAGGCAGGGTGAACGCCGATCCTCCCGGATTCGCCGCTCCGGCCGTGTCGCCGGCAGCAACTCTGATTGCGTGACCAGCCATTTCGGTCGCGCGTCCATGCGCACAATCTGCAGAGTACAAACCGATGATCATGCCCGACAACATCAAACAATGAAGCAATGGCGAAAGGCGCGACGCTGCGTCGGGACCCTCGCATTACGAGCGCGACTGCTGGTGAAGGCGATTGACGCGGGCCGCGAACGCGCCGACAATCATTCTCATTCGGCGGACCAAGCGCTGCGCCCATAGCTTGCGTTACCGGTCGCCATTTCGACCTAACGATGATCTCTCGAAGGTCGGCACACTAGGAGATTCATATTGGATCCGACATCGCCTCCCATTCTGGTCACGCCAGATCTGCTGCGCAAATACGATCGGCCGGGGCCACGTTACACCTCGTATCCGACCGCGGTTGAGTTCAGCAGCGCCTATGACGCATCCGCCTACTTCGACTCGCTCGGCGAAGCGG
>JACZJU010000086.1 GCA_014860395.1 Burkholderiales bacterium
CGCGGCCTGGACACTGATCGGCTTGTGGCTGTTCGCGATCTTCTGGCACTTCACCACCGGCGAGTGGAAGCAATACATCCCGACGACCAAGAACGTCCTTGCCGTGGCTAATTACTACTCGGTGGGGATTTTTACCGGCGCACCGCATCCGTTTCGGGCCACCCAGTTGAGCAAGCACAATCCGCTGCAGCGGCTGGCTTATCTCCTGGTCAAGCTGTTCATCAACCCGCTAATCTGGGTGAGCGGTCTCGCCTATCTTTATTACAACGAACTCGGCGCGGCGAAGATCGCCGCAATTTCGGGCCTGCAGCTGGGCACGATCGCGCTGGTGCACACTGCGGCCGCGTTCATGATGCTCGCCTTCCTCATCGGCCACCTCTATCTCGCTACTACCGGGCATACGCCGCTCGCACACATCAAGGCGATGATCACCGGCTGGGAGGACGATGAGGAACCGGCGCCGGAAGCGGCGCACGCCGGCGCTCGCGGCGGGCGCGCATAGGCGCGGTCTGACCAATCTAAGCATGTGGTGGCGCGCAAGCAGCTCGATGCCCAAGCGCTGCAGGTATTCAAAAAAGCTTTTTTGATTTTCTTACTACGATGATCTCAAGGGGAAAAACTATGGATAAGAGGTTTTCGAAACGCTTGCTCGCGGTGCTGATTTCAGGGATTATGCTTCCGCTCGCTGCGCACGCGGCAGATGACGAGTTGATGAAACGGATAGACTCGCTATCCAGGGAAATCGAACAACTGAAGCAGCAGGTCAAGGCAAACGAGGAAAAAACCAGCAAAGTAACAGCTGACCTGAAGAGCGAAACCAAAAAGGTAGCAGACAAGTCCCTGGCCAAATGGCTGGACATCGGCGGCGACTATCGCTTCCGCATCGATTCGCTGAAGGGGGAAACCAAGACCTTCACCGACGTGAATGCTACGTTTGCCAACACTCAGCAGCTGCTCCAAGCCGATTTCTTCAATAACCCGTCGACGGTAGCAGGGTCGTCCACGTATTTCGGCGCGGCGGCGGCAGGTGGTATGTCGACAGCCGGAGCGCTAAGCGCTTTGATGAATTTTTCGCAGGGCATGGCGGGCGTGAGGACGATAGACGAGGCCAACGCCTTCGTCTCCAATCCGGCGAATGCGGGCCTGATCCAGGGTATCGGCGGATTCGCCGTACAGGTCCCGGCCTACAAACCGGAAAATTCCACCCTCTATACCAATCGATTCGGCCTCGACGTTCACGCCAAGGCGACGCAGGACGTAACCGTCAACGCGCGCCTGTTGATGTACAAGACATTCGGCGCCCAGGACGATGCAGCCATAAGCAACAGCGGCAACGCACCGTACTTTGCCGACCGCGTAGGTGTATTCGACGGCACGCTCGGCCATGTACCCTCCAGTAGTTACATGAACGTCGACCGCGCATATGCCACCTGGAGCAATATCGCCGACAAGGACATGTGGTTTTCCGTTGGCCGCCGCCCGTCGACTAACGGTGCGCCGAGTAATCTGAAATTGAACAATCCGCGGCCCGGCAATGGTGGTACGCCGTCGCTGCTGGTCGACTACGCTTTCGACGGCATGACGCTCGGTTATGCGCCGTACATCGAAGGCCTGCCCGGGGCGTACGGCAAGGTTTGCTACGGACGCGGTTTCGAGAGCGGCTTCCGTAAGACGCCGGGCAACTCTCTCTCCGACACGGACATGCTTGGCGTCGCGCTGATTCCGATCGACACGGACCCGCTGCGCGTCTGGCTGCAATGGAACCGCGGTTTCAACATATTCGACGCCCCGACCATGAGCAACACCTACTTCGGGAACACGTCGCCGAAGATCAATCTCGGCGACATCGAATGGTGGGGCGCCGGCGCCATGGGGACGGTGAAGAATGTGGGTGCGGGCAATCTCAACTGGTTCGCCGACATCGGTCTGAGCAAAACGCTTCCCAACCAGAATGTCTCGTCCCAGTTCGGATTCCAGGGACTGTTGACAGGCGCATTCTTCTCTCCAGAAGCCCCGAGCAGCAAGACAGGCACGGCGGTGGCCTTGGGCGTGCGCTACGACCTTCCTTCGAATACGAAGTTTGGCCTCGAGTGGAACCACGGCTCGAAGAACTGGATCACCTTTGCGCCCGCTGCAGACGATATGTGGACTTCGAAAGTCGGCACTCGCGGCAATGTGTACGACGTCTACATGATCCAGGAACTCGACAAAAAGCCGATCTCCTCGTACTTCAGCAAGGCGTTCTTCCGCATCGGCTATCAGTACTACGATTTCCAGTACACCGGCAGCAACAACTGGGTCGGCGCGCCGGTCAAGATATCGGACGTCAATGGTCAGATGATGACGACGACTCCGCTAGAGAAAGCCTACAATCTGTACGCGACGTTCGAAGTGCAGTTCTGAGGCAACGCCTCCGCCTGATGCGCGGCCGTTTCTTTGCCCATCAGGCGGTTGTTGCCGGGAAGTTATTTGTAACAAGGTCCAGATCTTGGCGTATTTGAAAGGAGTTTGACCAAGAGAGCGTTTCAGAATTGCCGAAAGCGCCCCTGACTGAGGGGCGCGTACGGGGGATGTATCCCCTCATTGTGCAGTGAACCATGAATCACTTTTGCATTAAAGGAGCCTGTGATGAATAAGAGAGTTTCAGCAATAATTCTGTCTGCGTTTCTGGCCGGATCGAGCTTCGCGTTCGTGGGCACAGCCTCGGCCGAGACCGGAACAATGGTCGGCACGATCTCCAAGATCCAAATGGCGGCGGACGGGAAATCGGCCACTGCGATACTAAAAGACGTCAAGTCCGGAGAGGCCGTCACCATCCACATTAGCGATGACCTGACTCTCGACAAATTCAAGGACAAGCGCATCGTCGAAGGCGACGAAATTCGCACCAGGTTTGAAAAATCCGACGGAAAAAGCAAGTCATTCAAGAAGACCGCCGGCTGCTGATCCGGTCATTGACGGAAGAAGTATAGGTTGAGGGCGGGCATTTCAAGCGCCCTGCCCAGAATGCTTTCCCGGTGTTGGCGCGCCGGTGAGTAGGCCCTGTTCCAACGCCGGGTCCTTGAAAGTGGTGTGATCGGCCGCGAGGACACATCAAGCGGCCGAGTCTTCCGCCTGGTGAAAGCCCCCGGGGGTTCATTGGCTCGAACGCTCCACGCACGCACCCAAGCTCAGGGTGCGCAGGCATTCGCCTGCCACCCAACAATAAGCCGGTCAAACTCGGACTCCGGCTAAACGCGTTCCGTGCGCGTCGCGCGCGCTCCTGATGAATTGGGGCGGCAGTTCTCGGCAGTCCCGGCCCTGCCTGTAGTCCCAGTCATATCCCTAGTCGCCGGTTGCCACTGGCGAGATCGCGCTTTTTCGTGAGAAGATTTCATTCCGCGGCTGCCCCGGTCCAGCCGCCATTGTGACCAATGTCAAACGTAGCGGCTTGGGGGCGGAGTAGCCTTAGACACTAAGGAAAAGAAGCGGTGTGTCTGCGCAACCCGCTGGATAGGCAATCCTCAAGCCGCCGGAACGAGGAGGACACCCTTGGACATTCGAGCGATAGAACAGGCCTACAGGCGTTACGCGCGCTTTTACGATGTCTGCTTCGGAGCGGTCTTCCAGCCCGGCCGCAGGGCAATAGTCGAAACTATGGACTGTGCGCCGGGGGAGCGCATCCTGGAGGTGGGGGTGGGTACCGGGCTTTCCCTTCCGCTGTATCCGCGAAGCGCGCGCGTCGTCGGCATCGATATTTCCCGCCACATGCTCGATCAGGCTCGCCTCCGACTGGTGCGGGGCGGGCTGGCGAACGTGGCCGAGTTGATGGTGATGGATGCCGAAAACATGGCGTTCGAAGACGACAGCTTCGACAAGGTCGTCGCCATGTATGTCGCCTCCGTGGTTCCGGATCCGAAGCGCCTGGTGGACGAGATGCGCAGAGTGTGCAAACCCGGAGGCCGGATATTCATGGTGAACCACTTTCACAGCCGCAACCCTGTCCTGGGCGGCTTCGAACGTCTGCTCGCGCCGCTGTCGAAGCAACTCGGATTCCGACCGGATTTCTCGCTTGACCGGTTCCTGGGTGCAACCGGCCTGGACGCCAGAAGCCTGCGCCCGGTGAATCTTTTCGACTTTTCCACGCTGGTCGAGGCAAGAAACGACAAGCAAAGCGCAGCCGAAGTTCCGGCCCCGGCATTCGTGGCTTCATAAGGAGCACGCGCGCGTGACGCCAGTTTTGCCGCTCGATGAGCGGGCCTTTGCAGCGAGGGCAAGGCTCTTGGCGCAAGGGCGCCACGCCGCGGCGCGAGGGTGTGGCAGGATTCTTACTGCAATGGCAGGATACGATTGCGAGGTGTTTGCATGAGTCAAGAGCGAGCCGAAAACTTTGGCAAGGCGAAAAACGCCGGCACCCGTATCGCAGCGCGGGCGCCTGAGCCGCGGCTGGCTCTGGGCAACAGGGTCTTCACCGCCGAAAAGGTCCTATTGACGCGGATGATGGAGTCCCTGGGCAACCCGCCCCTGGCTCTGGTGTTGTGGGATGGGCAGGAAATCGCGGGCACGGGGAGCCAGCCGATTGCGCGGGTTCTGATTCGCGACCACGGCGCGTTGCTGAAGCTGATCGCGAATCCCGAGCTCGAGTTCGGCGAAATGTACACAGCCGGACGCATCGAAGTGCAGGGAATTTTAGCTGACTGCCTTGAAGCGATCTATCGAGCGATGATGCGGCGCGCACGGTACGGCCAGATCACGCAAAAGCTGTTGGCGCCTTTCAATGCGCCGCTGCGCAATACCGTGCCCAGAGCGCGGCGCAACATCCACCATCATTACGACATCGGCAACGATTTCTACAAACTCTGGCTCGACCGGGACATGGTGTACACCTGCGCCTATTTTTCCAGCCCTTCGGCGGGCCTGGAGGAGGCGCAGGCGGCCAAGCTCGACTACGTGTGTCGCAAGCTGCGCCTCACGCCCGGCGAAACCGTGCTCGAAACGGGCTGCGGCTGGGGTGCCTTGGCGCTGCACATGGCCAAGCACTACGGCGTCATGGTGAAAGCCTACAACATATCCAAAGAGCAGATCGTTTTCGCGCGCGAACGTGCCCGAACGGAAGGTCTGGACGGCCAAGTGCAGTTCATCGAAGACGATTACCGTAACGTTGCCGGCAAATTCGATGCTTTCGTGTCGGTGGGCATGCTCGAACACGTCGGGGTCGACCAATACCAGGCCTTGGGGGCCGTCATAGACCGCAGCCTCAAGGACACCGGCCGCGGGCTCGTTCATTCCATCGGTCGCGACCGCCCCAGCCCGATGACTCCATGGATAGAGCGCAATATCTTTCCCGGCGCCCGTCCGCCGAGCCTGTCGCAAATGATGCAGATCTTCGAGCCCTTCGGCTTTTCCGTGCTGGATGTGGAGAATCTGCGGTTGCACTACGCCAAGACGCTGGAGCACTGGCTCCTACGCTATGAGGCCAACGTCGAGCGCGTCGAGAAAATGTTCGATGCCGCGTTCGTGCGGACATGGCGTCTGTATCTGGCCGGCTCCCTCGCCGCATTCCGGTCCGGAGACATGCAGTTGTTCCAGGTGAGCTTCAATCGCGCCGGCCAAAACCGGATCCCGTGGACCAGGCAGTACCTGTACACGTCCTGAAGCGGCGCGATGGACGCCTGTGACGCGCTTATCGTCGGTGGCGGCCCCGCCGGCTCTACTTGCGCCTGGAAACTGCGGCAGCAGGGCATGGCCGTGACGGTGCTCGACAAGGCACTCTTCCCCCGCGACAAGGTCTGCGCTGGCTGGATTACGCCTGCGGTGGTGCAGGCGCTGCAACTCGACACCTTGGCTTATGCGAGGGAACGGGTGCTTCAGCCCATAAGCGCCTTTCGCACCGGATTGATTCATGGCCGGGAACTGGAGACGCGTTACCCCGATGCGGTCAGCTTCGGCATACGCCGCTGCGAGTTCGACGACTACCTGCTGCAGCGCTCGGGCGCGCGCACTTTGCTCGGCCTGGGGCTGAAAACCTTGGAAAAGCGCGGCAGGCAATGGATAGTCAACAACACCATCGCGACCCCGCTGCTCATAGGCGCGGGGGGACATTTCTGTCCAGTGGCCCGCTTCCTCGGCGCGAAACTGGGCGCGACCGAGCCGGCAGTCACGGCGAAGGAAATCGAATTCAAAATGGACACCGGGCAACTCGCCGATTGCCGGGTGCATGCAAATACGCCTGAACTCTACTTTTGCAGGGATTTCAAGGGATACGGTTGGTGTTTTCGCAAAGGCGACTACCTCAACATCGGGCTTGGGCGGGAAGGCAACCTGGGTCTTGCGGAGCAACTCGAGGATTTCTGCGATTTCCTCAGGCAACGCGGCAGAATTCCGAGGAACACCCCGGACAAATTCCACGGCCACGCCTACCTTCTGTACGGTCGTTCGCGGCGCAAGCTGCTCGATGACGGCGTGCTGCTGGTCGGCGATGCTGCCGGGCTGGCCTACCCGGAAAGCGGCGAAGGCATACGGCCGGCGGTCGAGTCCGGCTTGATCGCCGCCGCCGCCGTTGTGGAAGCGGAGGAAGACTACCGCCATGAATCGTTGCGGCCCTACGCCGATCGCCTGAGGGCGCGTTTCGGACCCGAGGCGAGCCCGGCTGCAGGCGTGGTTCCGGGGTTCGTGCGCAACATCCTCGCGAGGAAGCTGCTGGGCAGCCGCTGGTTTACCCGACGCGTAGTGCTGGACCGCTGGTTCCTGCACGCGCAGGTACCGGCTCTGGAATAGCAAAGAGGTTTTTCACAAAAAGAGGGCTGCGCCCCGCTTGCTTTCTCAAGTCCGGGGCTGTTTCGGTAATTCTGAACCGGCCTATATGCAAGCGCATCCTGCGGCCGCTGCGCGCCATCGACACGCGCCCGCCCCGATTCGAACCGGCGGACCCTTCATTCCGCCGCAGGCGCAAGCGCTTCCATCGCCTGGTCGAGCAATTCATGCGCTTTCTTCCAGTTCGGATGAATCCTTTCAGTCGGCACGTGCTTGTGTGCCATGAATGAGACGTTTGCCTCGATCGCCTGCAGCAAGGCGATCTGCGCCAGCTGCGCGGCGTAAAACTTCTGGAACTGTTTGTCAGTCATGAATTCCTCCTTACAGCGATTGGCTATAGTGTCGAGGGCATTCTTGCAATATAGACAATCGCCGCGGTTTGGAACAGCCGCGCGGCAGGGAAGTTGGTTAGACCAAGCCTAGGGCTTTTTTCTGCATGGCGACCAGCTGCGCGATGCCGTTTTGCGCCAGCATCAGCAGCGCATCCATATCCTGGCGCGAGAACGGCGCACCCTCGGCGGTCCCCTGAACTTCGACAAAGCCGCCCGAGCCCGTCATCACCACGTTCATGTCGGTATCGCAGGCCGAGTCCTCGGCGTAATCGAGGTCAAGCACGGTTGCGCCTTGGTACACCCCGACCGAAACCGCAGCGACGAAATCGCGCATAGGAGCATTTGCGATCAGGCCGCGCTGCAACAGCAGGGTGGCCGCGTCATGCGCGGCCACGTAAGCACCGGTGATGCTCGCCGTGCGCGTGCCGCCGTCGGCCTGGATCACGTCGCAGTCGATCTGGATGGTGCGCTCGCCCAGCAGCGACAGATCGGTTACCGCGCGCAGGCTGCGGCCGATCAGGCGCTGGATCTCCTGCGTGCGACCAGACTGCTTGCCGCGCGCAGCCTCACGCGCGGTGCGGGTGTTGGTCGCGCGCGGCAACATGCCGTATTCGGCGGTAAGCCAGCCGCGGCCCTGACCCCTGAGGAATCCCGGCACTTTTTCTTCCACGCTGGCGGTGCAAAGCACCTTGGTGTCGCCGAACTCCACCAGCACCGAACCCTCGGCGTGCTTCGTATACCCGCGGGTGATGCGAATCTCGCGCAACTCGTCAGCCTGACGCATGGAGGGACGTGTCATGCCGGAGCTCCTTTCAAGAACGAGTCCAATTTTGGGGATTCACAAGGGGGCGTAGTCCCCTGGTTCGTCATGGCCCCGCGGGTGATGCGGACGTTACGCGGTTCGTCGTACTCCCGATTGCTAGGTCTAGTCATGTGTATGCCTTCTCGTTGAATTGCGCGTTGAGGTGATAATGCATTCCATCCCGTCGTTGGACGAGACATATATTCGGCGACTGGATTGGGCCGGATTCCTGCAGTCGCTTGATGGCGCGTTCAATCGGCGTGTCCCGAAACGACGCTTCATACGGCCGCGGCCCGGGAATGTCCATCCCAGGTCATCGCAACCACCGACAGGTTGTCGCATTCGCGCCCGGCGCACCGCTCCGCTTCGTCCAACAGCGCCGGCGCAGCCTGCATGATGCCCATTTTCTCTACCGCGCTGCAGATTATTTTGGCGGACAGCGGGCCCCATAGCCCGTCGGAGCACAGAATCAAAGTGTCCCCGGCGTTCAACCGCGTCGTCTCCGACAAGTCCACCTGCGGCAGCCCGCGCGACCCGAGGCAGTTGAAAATCTGATTGCGCTGCGGATGCTCGGCAACGGCCTCCTCGCGTATGCGCCCGCGCTCGAACAGTCGCTGCGCCAGGGTATGGTCCTTGGTCTGCGCCAGGATCACGCCCTCGCGCACATGGTACAGGCGCGAGTCACCGACATGCGCCCAGCAAGCGGCGTTGTCCTGAACCACGCAGGCGACGCAGGTGGTGCGCGGCACCTCCGGCAGACCGTCGTCGTGGGCGCCTTGCCGGATGGCACCATGGGCGCCGATGAGCGCCATGCGCAGAAACGCGCGCGGATCGGTGAGGAGCGGATTGGCCTCGCGCCGAAATGCCTCAGTGATGAAACGCTTTGCGATCTGAGCCGCGATGTCACCGTGCAGGTGTCCGCCCATGCCGTCGGCAACCAGCATCAACAGCGCATCCCGGCTGAAGATACAGGCGATGCGATCCTGGTTGGACTTGCGCGCCCCGCGCCGGCTCTCCTGGTAGGCGGAGAACTGCATCGTTGAATCTAGCGACCGGCTCGCCAGTTGGTGAGTTTCAGAACCAAGGCGCGGAAATCGTCCGTGCGCGTTGTCAGGGACGCGGCGGTCTCGCGCTCCCCGAGCAAGACTTTTTGCAGCGCGAACACGCTTTGCGGTCGCCGCAGATGGTCCAGGCGCAGGCACCAGTCTATGGTCTGCAGCAACTGCTCGGAGTACTTGCCGGCCCGCAATTGCGTTGCCGGAATGTATCTGTCGTTTTGCATGCGCTCGTCGGCGGGCGGGGGTGCAGCCGCGGCAAGGCAGGAATACATCGTTGCGCCAACGCTGTAGATGTCGCTCCACGGCCCCAGCATCTGGCGTCCGCGGTATTGTTCGGGCGAGGCGTAGCCGGGCGTATACATCGGGTTCAGGCGCGTCGTTTTCTCGGTTAGCGCCTGTCGTGCCGCGCCGAAATCGATCAGGACGGGCGAGCCGTCGTTGCGTATGTAGACGTTGGCCGGCTTGATGTCTAGGTGCAGCAGCTTGTTCGCGTGCACCTCGCGCAGCCCGTTGAGCAGCAGGGCGATGATGTGGCGAATGAGGTCTTCCTTGATGCTGCCGCGGCGGCGTGGGATATGTTCCTGCAGCGTGCGGCCACGCTCGTAGCGCATCACCATATACGCCGTCTCATTGGCGCGGAAGAAATTCAACACGCGCACCACATTGCTGTGCGCGAGGCCCGCGAGCGCTTTGCCTTCTTCGAAGAAACAATTCATGCCGCAACGGAAATAGGCCAGATCGTCCTCGGCGACGGCCGGCAGCACATCGCCCCGGCTTCGGAGCGCGAGCGAGGCGGGCAGGTATTCCTTGATGGCCACCGGCGCCTCATTCTCGTCGTCGGCGAGATAGACGATGGAAAAACCGCCACGCGAGAGCACCTTGCGGATGCGGTAGTTCTGCAGCTGATAACCGTCGGGGAGCGGCTGGTTGGCTTGCGTCGGCATGGCCTCTGCTATGATGATGGACAAAACGTCCCTGGCGGCGGACATTTTCGGTGTGCAAGCAGGCAATGTAAAGCGTAGCTATAGATATGTTCTGTCCCGATTTGCAAAACATGCGCTCCGAGGGCCTCGATCCTCCCTGTCCTTGTTTCTGGCAAGCCGCAACCTCATACATACACGGACTCACATGATTCAGAGCATGACCGGCTATGCGGCGCTGGCGCGGGAAACCGCGCAGGGTTCGCTGTTTCTGGAGTTGAAAAGCGTCAACAACCGCTTTCTCGACCTGCAGTTCCGCGTGGTCGAGGAGTTGCGCTCGCTCGAACCGAGTTTGCGCGAACTGATCGCGGCGAAGCTCGGCCGCGGCAAGATCGATTGCCGCGTCAGCTTCACCCCGGCCGCCGTCGCCGGCAGGCAGCTCTCGCTCAACGCCGAGCTGCTTGCGCGGCTGGCTGAGCTTGAACGCGTCGTACGCGAGGCCATGCCTGGTGCACAGCCGCTGCGCGCAGGCGAAGTACTGCGCTGGCCCGGCATGCTGGGCGATGCTGCGATCGCCGCCGACGAATTGCGCGAGCCCTGCCTTGATCTGATGCGCGAGGCCGTGGCCGAGCTCTGCGCCACGCGCGCGCGCGAGGGCGCAAAGTTGAGGGAAATGATCATCGAGCGCGTCGCCAAGATGCAGGCGCTGGTGGAGAAGGTGGCGCCGCTGTTGCCGCTGGCTGTTGTCGCCTATCAGGAAAAACTCGCGGCGCGGCTGCGCGAAGCCCTGGCCTCCAAAGACGAGGAGCGCATACGCCAGGAAATTTCCGTATTCGGCATCAAGGTCGATGTCGCCGAGGAACTCAACCGGCTGTCTGCGCACCTGCAGGAGGTGCGGCGCGTGCTCGATGCGGGCGGCGCGGCGGGCAAGCGCCTGGATTTTCTGATGCAGGAACTCAATCGCGAGGCGAATACCCTGGGATCGAAGTCGGTATCCAAGGAGGTATCAGAAGCTTCGATCGAGCTGAAACTCCTGATCGAGCAGATGCGCGAGCAGATTCAGAACATCGAATGAGCGGCAGCCTGTTCATCGTCAGCGCTCCTTCCGGCGCGGGCAAATCCAGCCTCACTGCCAAGCTGTTGGAAGAGGACAAACGTATTCACATGTCGGTGTCCTATACCACGCGCGCGCCGCGTTCGGGGGAGGTCGACGGCCGCGACTATCACTTTGTCGACAAGTCACGCTTCATGGGCATGCTCGAGCGCGGCGAGTTCCTGGAGAGTGCGGAGGTGCACGGCAACCACTACGGCACCTCCGAGGCATGGATACGTGCGCAACGCGCCGCCGGACTCGACATCCTGCTCGAAATCGACTGGCAAGGCGCGCAGCAAGTGCGCCGGCTCGTGGCTGACACCATAGGCATTTTCGTACTGCCTCCCTCGATCGCCGAACTGGAGCGGCGCATACGCGGGCGCGGACAGGACAGCGAGGAAGTCGTACGGCGGCGGCTCGCTGTTGCCGCCGATGAAATGAGCCACGCAGCCGAGTTTGAATATGTTATTATTAACAATGACTTCGAGGAGGCGCGCCGCGACCTGATCGCGGTCGTGCGTGCGTCCAGGCTGGTGTATTCGCGTCAGCTCGAGCGCAATCCCGGCGTATTCAAGTTTTGAGTTGGGCGCGCGAGGGGATGTATCCCCTCGCGCGCCCCTGAACCAAGGGCTATCACAATACTTTTGTGACGGCCTCTTAACCAAGGAACATCATGGCCCGTATCACCGTTGACGATTGCATGAAGCTGATTCCCAACCGGTTCGAACTGACCTTGGCTGCGACTTACCGCGCGCGCCAGCTGACCAACGGTGCGACGCCCCTGGTCGAACCGGACAAGGACAAGGCCACCGTGATCGCGCTGCGCGAAATCGCAGCTGGCAAGGTAGGCAAGGAAATACTCAACCGGTCGAACGCCGCGTAAATACGGGGCGGGTTTCCCCCGCCTTCTTGCCGCGGCGAGGCTTCCCACAATCATGAACGCGCTCGCTGAATTTACCGGCAATCTGGCCCACTACCTCAAGCCGCCCGACATCGAGCGCATAGAGGAAGCATACCAATTTAGCGGCAAGGCCCACGAGGGACAGTACCGCGATTCGGGCGAACCGTATATCTCGCACCCGCTCGCGGTGGCCGGGATCCTTGCAGACTGGCACCTTGACCCGCAGGCGCTGATGGCGGCATTGCTGCACGATGTCATGGAGGACACCAAAGTCTCCAAGGCGGAGATCAGCAGGCGCTTCGGCAAGCCGGTGGCCGCGCTCGTCGATGGCCTGTCCAAGCTGGGCAAGATCGAATTCCAGTCGCAGCAGGACGCGCAGGCCGAAAATTTCCGCAAAATGCTGCTGGCAATGGCGCGCGACGTGCGTGTCATCCTGATCAAGCTCGCCGACCGGCTGCACAACATGCGCACCCTGGATGCGGTGCCGCCGGCCAAGCGCCGCCGCGTATCGCGCGAAACGCTGGAAATCTACGCTCCCATCGCCAACCGGCTGGGGCTCAACAGTCTGTACCAGGAGCTGCAGGAACTCGCTTTTTCGCACTTGTACCCGCTGCGTTACCGCGTGCTTGCCAAGGCTACCAAGTCCGCGCGCGGCAACCGCCGCCAGGTGGTGGGCAAGATACTGGAGGAGATAAAGCAGCGCCTGGCCGAAGCCGGCATCCAGGCCGAAGTTACCGGGCGCGAGAAGCACCTTTACAGCATCTACAAGAAGATGCTGGAGAAGAACCTGTCATTCTCGCAGGTCCTCGACATCTACGGCTTTCGCGTGGTGGTCGAGGATGCGCCCGCGTGCTACCTCGTGCTGGGCGCGCTGCACAGCCTGTACAAGCCGGTACCAGGCAAGTTCAAGGACTATATCGCGATTCCGAAGGTGAACGGCTATCAGGCCCTGCATACCACGCTCATTGGGCCGTTTGGCATGCCGCTGGAAATCCAGATACGCACGCGCGATATGCACCGGGTGGCGGAGGCCGGGGTCGCCGCGCATTGGCTGTACAAGACCTCCGACGCCAGCATCAGCGAGCTGCAGCACAAGACGCACAACTGGCTGCAATCGCTGCTCGACATCCAGAGCGAAAGCGGCGACGCGGCGGAGTTCCTGGAGCATATCAAGGTCGACCTGTTCCCGGACGAAGTCTACGTGTTCACGCCCAAGGGCAAGATCATGGCGCTGCCGCGCGGCGCTACCGCCGTGGACTTCGCCTACGCCGTGCATACGCACATCGGCAACCGCTGCGTTGCCACCAAGATCAACTTTGAACCGGCGCCGCTGCGCACCGAGCTCAAGAACGGCGATCGCGTCGAGATCATCACCGCGCCGCATGCGAACCCGAATCCGGCCTGGCTCAACTACGTCAAGACCGGCAAGGCGCGCTCCCACATTCGCCATTTCCTCAAGACCATGCACTACGAGGAGTCGGCCGAACTGGGCGAAAAGCTGCTGAACCAGGCATTGCGCGCGCTGAATACGGATCTGGTCGAGGTCGGCGACGAGCAATGGGAAAAACTGCTGCGCGAGGTCACCGCCAAGTCGCGTCCGGAGCTGTTCGCGGACATCGGGCTGGGCAAGCGCCTCGCAGCCGTTGTGGCGCGGCGGCTGCTGGCTGCCTCGGAGCAGGCGCTCTCGGAGGTCAGTCCCGGGCCTATCGTTATTCGCGGCTCCGAAGGCATGGCGGTGCAGTTCGCTAAATGCTGCCGGCCTATTCCCGGCGACGCCATCATCGGTTCGATCAAGAAGGGCCAAGGTATAGTGGTTCACACTCACGACTGCGTCACCGTGGCCAAGTCGCGCGCCGATCCCGACAAGTGGCTGGACGTGGAATGGGCGCCGGAGCCCACGCGCATGTTCGATGTCGGCATCCATTTAACGGTGATGAACCAGCGCGGGGTGCTCGCCAAGGTGGCGGGGGCGATCGCGGCGGAAGGGGCTAACATCGATAACGTCGTCATGGACGAGGAGCGCGGCGCGTATACCGAGATGCATTTTACGTTGCAGGTCGCCGATCGCCAGCATCTGGCGCGCATCAAGCGCAGCGTGCGCCACATAGCGGAGGTCATTCGCATCGCGCGAGACAGGGATTAACCCGGACGCAGGGCAGGCGTGGGTGTTCCCGCGGTCGCGCATTTCTCGGAGCAGCTAGATTGAAGAACCCATTCGCCGAGCTCGTCGGCTTTGCGCTGCAGATGGGGCGGCGCGGCAGCGGTGCCTGCACGACCACGCTCGACGTGCGGCCCGAACTGCTGAATCCGAACGGCGTTGTCCACGGCGGCGCGCTGTTCGCCATGGCCGATACTGCGATGGGCGCGGCGCTGCATACGACGCTTTCGCAGGGCGAATACTGCGCCACCGTCGAAATCAAGATCCACTTCCTGCAGCCGGTGACCAAGGGCAAGCTTCGCTGCCGTACGCGGCTGGTGCACCGTGGCAGCCGCATTGCGGTGCTCGAATCGCATATCAGCGTGGGCCGGCTGCAGGTGGCGCAGGCACTCGGGACGTTCGCGATTTTCGCGCCGCGGCCGCAGAAGACGAGCGCCGTCGCCGGCGCAAAACGCCGGCGTCTGTCACAATAAGAGCCTATTTCGAAATGAGGGGACACGCCCCCTCATGCGCCCCTAAAGTGGAGGCCATTTCGTTAATTTTGAATCGGCCTCTAAGTACTGTAGTGTCAGCAAACCGTTTGAGCAAATCAGGACACAGGAAACCGATATGAAAATCAGCGCCAACGGCATAGACATCAATTACGTGATCGAGGGCGAAGGTCCCTGGCTCACCATGAGCCATTCCCTCGCCTGCAATCTGCATATGTGGGACGAGGAGGCGAAGCGCCTGTCCAGGCGCTACAAGGTCCTGCGCTACGACACCCGCGGCCACGGCGGGAGCGCCGCTCCGGCGGGCGCCTACACGCTGGAATTGCTGGCCGATGACCTGCATGCCCTGCTGCAGGCGCTGGGCGTGCAATCCACCCACTTCGTCGGTCTGTCCATGGGCGGAATGATAGGCCAGACTTATGCGCTCAAGTATCCGGGCATGTTCAAGAGCCTGGCTTTGTGCGACACTGCCAGCCGCTATCCGGCCGAGGCCGCCGGTGTGTGGGTGGATAGAATCAAGACCGTTGAGGAGCAAGGGATGGAGCCGATGGTTGCGCCCACGCTGGAGCGTTGGTTCACGGCGTCCTATCGCAAGGCGCATCCGGAGGTCGTGGATAAAGTCGCGGCCATGATCCGCACCACGCCGGTACCGGGTTTTGTCGGTTGCTGTCACGCGATTCCGAAGATCAATCTGACTGCGCGGCTTGCGGAAATCCGTTGCCCTGCCGTGGTCATCGTGGGCAAGGATGATCCGGGCACGCCCGTGGCCATGGCCGAGGACATACACCGGGCCATGCCCGGTTCGGAACTGGTAGTTATACCGTCCGCCGCGCATTTGTCCAACCTGGAGCAGCCGGGAGCGTTCAATCAGGCACTGGCCGACTTTCTCGACAAAGCCGGCAAATAGAGGGGCGACCGATCATGGGCACAATCGAAACTGAGCTGGGCATCGATCTCTCCGCATTCTGGATGCCGTTCTCTGCCAACCGGCAGTTCAAGCAGGCGCCGCGCCTGCTCGTGGCAGCGAAGGACATGCATTTCACAACGCACGATGGGCGGCAGGTGCTCGACGGCACTGCGGGCCTGTGGTGCGTCAACGCCGGCCACGGGCGCGAGCATATCGTCAATGCGGTGAAGAGCCAGCTCGACCAGCTCGACTTCGCACCGACGTTCCAGATGGGGCATCCGAAAGCGTTCGAGGCGGCGCAGAAGATCGCCGCGCTCGCGCCGGCGGGCCTCAACCACGTGTTCTTCGCCAATTCCGGGTCCGAAGCGGTGGACAGTGCGCTGAAGATCGCGCTGGCCTACCACCGCGCGCGCGGGGAAGGCCAACGCACTATGCTGATCGGCCGCGAGCGCGGCTACCACGGCACCGGCTTCGGCGGCATATCCGTCGGCGGCATCACCAACAACCGCAAGACCTTCGGCAGTCTGCTGCCGCGCGTGGATCATCTGCGCCACACCTGGGACTTGGAGCAGCAGGCCTACTCGCGCGGCCAGCCCGAATGGGGCGCGCATTTCGCCGACGAGCTGGAGAACCGCATCATCCCGCTGCACGACGCGTCCAATATCGCCGCGGTGATCGTCGAGCCGGTGGCAGGCTCCACCGGCGGACTGATCCCACCCAAGGGCTACCTCGAGCGCTTGCGCGCGATCTGCGACAAGCATGGCATCCTGCTGATCTTCGACGAGGTGATCACCGGCTTCGGCCGCCTGGGCAAGCCTTTCGCCGCGGATTATTTCGGCGTCACTCCCGATCTCATGACTTTCGCCAAGGGTGTTACCAACGGCACCATTCCGATGGGCGGGGTGATCGCGCACGATCGCATCTACGACGCTTTCATGCAGGGGCCGGAGGGCGCGATCGAACTCTTCCACGGCTACACTTACTCCGGGCATCCGGTCGCCGCGGCCGCCGCCTGCGCCACCGTCGACGTCTATCGCAGCGAAGGGCTGTTCGAGCGCGCCGGCGCGATCGCGCCCTATTTCGAACAGGCGCTGCATGCGTTGAAGGGCCTGCCCAACGTCATCGACATCCGCAACCTGGGGCTGATCGGCGTGATCGAGGTGGCCGCGCGCCCGGGCAAGGTCGGCGCGCGCGCGTTCGACGTCTTCACCGACTGCTATGCCAACGGCCTGCTGGTACGGCCTGCGGGCGACACGCTGGCGTTGTCGCCGCCGCTGATTGTCGAGAAGCAGCACATCGATCAGATGGTGGGTACCCTCGGCGCTGCGCTCAAGCGCGTCGCCTGAGGGTCTGTAACCAGACGAGGGGATGCCTCCCCTCGTGCTCCCCTAAGTCTGCCCGTTGCAAAATGAATTTTGCAACGGATTCTAAGGAATCGCCATGAGCGCCGAACTCGCCTACATCTCCGCCACCGAACTGGTGCGCCGCTATCGCGCGAAGGAACTGTCGCCGGTTGAAGTCACGCAGGCGGTGCTCGCGCGCATAAGCGAACTCAACCCAAGGCTCAACGCCTACTGCCTGGTCGACGAGGACGGCGCGATCAAGGCGGCGCGCGCGTCAGAGGCGCGCTGGACGAAAGGCGCACCGCTGGGCGCGCTCGACGGCGTGCCGACTTCGATCAAGGACCTGATCCTGACGCGCGGCTGGCCTGCGCTGCGCGGCTCGAAGACCGTGGATCCCGCCGGGCCCTGGCTGGAAGACGGCCCGGTGACGGCGCGTTTGCGCGAGACCGGTGCGGTACTGCTGGGCAAGACCTGCACGCCAGAATTCGGCTGGAAGGGCGTGACCGACAGCGCGCTTACCGGCATCACGCGCAATCCGTGGAATCTCGAGCGCACGCCCGGCGGCTCCAGCGGCGGCGCATCGGCCCAAGTCGCTGCCGGCATGGGACAGCTCGCGGTCGGCACCGACGGCGGCGGGTCGATTCGCATCCCCTGCTCCTTTGCCGGCATTTCCGGGATCAAGGCCGCGTTCGGCCGCGTGCCGGCCTGGCCGCTTTCGCCCTTCGGCACGGTGGCGCACGTGGGCCCGATGGCGCGCAGCGTCGCAGACTGCGCGCTGATGTTGAATGTGCTCTCGCAACCGGATCCGCGTGACTGGACCGCCTTGCCCCACGTCGACATCGACTGGACCGACGGACTGGACGCAGGCGTGAAAGGCCTGCGCGTCGCCTACAGCCCGCGCCTGGGTTATGTGAAGCATGTAGATGCCGAAGTCGAGGAGCGTGTGGCGGATGCGGTCAAGGTGTTCGCAGGTATGGGAGCTCAAGTGGAGCAAGTCGATCCGGGTTTTGCCGACTGCCGCGAGACCTTCTGGGTGCATTGGACTGCGGGCGCTTACAATCTCTTGCGCAACATGCCCAAGGAGAAATTCGCGTTGCTCGATCCGGGTCTGCAGCAGGCCTGCGCCAGCGGCTCGCAACACACGCTGGCGCAGTATCTCGATGCCGTCAACGCGCGCGGGGCATTGGGCGAGCATATGAAACGCTTCCACCTAAAATACGATCTATTGCTCACGCCCGCCACTGCCATCCCGGCCTTCGCCGCCGGCGTGGTGGCGCCGGAGCGCCCCGCGGGCGAGGAAGACTGGACCTGGTGGACGCCTTTTTCCTTCCCCTTCAACCTGACACAGCAGCCGGCGATGTCCGTGCCCTGCGGTTTCTCCAACGACGGCTTGCCTATCGGCCTGCAGCTGGTGGGGCCGATGCAACGCGAGGATCTGGTGCTGCGCGCGGCGCATGCCTACCAGCAGGCGACCGAGCACCATCTGCGTCGGCCACCGCTGTGATTGCGCCGGCTCCGGTCTAGCGCCGCGCTGCCCGCGCCTGGATTCCCAGCCGCCAGCGAAATCCCCATCCGAGCAGGGCGAGACCCAGCGCCGCCACCACGAATACCGGGGCAGTGCCCCAGGCATCCACCACTTTGGCTGCCAGCCAGACGCCGACCGACTGGCCGGTAAACAGGCACAGCGCGAACAGCGACACCGCTGAGCCCCGCGCCGCCGGCGCCATCTGGGTCGCGTTAACTTGCAGCGTGTTGTGCAGC
This sequence comes from Burkholderiales bacterium, assembly GCA_014860395.1. Lineage (GTDB taxonomy): Bacteria > Pseudomonadota > Gammaproteobacteria > Burkholderiales > SG8-39 > 2-12-FULL-64-23. The sequence goes on from JACZJU010000086.1 coordinate 18,559, forward strand.
ATGTAGAAGCCGACGCCGATGAGCAGAATGCCTGGCAGGCTCGCCCATGCCGCCGGCGCGAACGCGAGCGAAACGTAGCCGGCGGCGAGGATCAGTCCGCCGCCCGCGGCGAGGCCGCGTTCGCCCAGCCCGGCGACGAAGCGTTTCGCGCCGAGCGCGTACATTATTCCGCCAGCGGCATAGGCGCCGACCATGGCGCCGGCGGCCGCGGGGCCGAGCGCAAAGCGCTGTTGCAGATGCACCGGAATGAAAGCGATCGATCCGAGCATCAGCATGCCTTCGAGAAACACGGTGCCGACAATGATGCGGACCCATGGGTGCGCGAGCAGGCCGGCCATGCGCGCGAGCCCGGAGAGAATGGTCACAGTGGCGTCGCCGGCAGAGCGACGCGTGATCGGGTTGCGGCGCAGTTCGACCAGCAGCAGCGCACCGACGATCAGGTAGAGAAACGCGAGCACGACGAAAATCGCACGCCAGCCGAAGTGCTCCCCCAGGATTCCTGCGACCGATTGACCGAAGGCCGTTCCGAGTATCTGTCCGAGCAGAAAACGTGCGATCAGCGCCTGGCGCTGGTCGTAGGCGACGACATCGCCGATCCAGGCCATCGACAGCGGGATCAGCGCGCCCACTGTGGCGCCGGCAATGAAGCGCGCGAGGATGAGTGTGTCCAGCGTGGGCGCCAGGGCGCAAGCAAAGGTGCCTAGCGCCGAAACCAGGGTGGTTGCGCAGACCATGAGGTACTTGCCGTAGCGATCGCCGAGCGGTCCGTAGACAGCTTGCAGCAGCCCGTAGGAGATCGCAAAGGCCGTGACGACCGAAGCTGCGCTGCCGGTGGTGACCGAGAATTCCGCCGCGAGCTGGGGCAGCAGCGTGTCGGTCGCGCGCAGGCTTGCCGCGCTCGCGAACGCCGCGAGCGACAGCAAAAACACCGCCCGGTTGGTCATGAGAAGCGCGATTATCCCGGAAAAAGGTCCCGGCCGCGGGCAAGAAATACAGTTCGGTTCGTGCCCATGCCGGTCACGTTCAGCCGTCGTATGCTCGCACACGCCTTGCACAAACAGCTGCGGCCCAATATATTGGGCCCCTGAGTCGGAATCGACATGGAAGCATACGCACAGGGGGCGGCAATGAATTCACGCTGGATAGAGGTCAAGGCGCAGGACGGCGGCACATTCAAGGGCTACTTGTCGCTGCCGCACCAAGTGGATAAAGGCGGCAAAGGACCCGGCATCGTCCTGATCCAGGAGATTTTCGGCGTCAACTCGCATATTCGCGCCGTGGCCGATCAATACGCGAGCGATGGCTATACCGTCCTCGCTCCGGACATTTTCTGGCGCATGCAGCCCATGGTCGATCTGGGCTACGGCGCGGAAGATTTTCAAAAGGGCATCGGATACATGCAGAAGATGGATTTTGCCGCAGGCGTGAAGGACCTCGCGGCCGCGATCGCGGCATTGCGCGGCCTGCCGGAATGCAGCGGCAAGGTGGCCTCCATCGGCTACTGCATGGGCGGGTTGCTGTCCTACCTTTGCGCCGCCAACGCCGGCGTGGACGCGGCGGTGTGCTATTACGGCGGCGGCATCCACACCAAGCTGGAAGAGGCCGGGAAAATCAAATGTCCGGTGCTGTTCCACTTCGGCGGCAACGACGGCCATATTCCGGCCGCGGCGGTCGAGGCGGTGAAACAGGCTTTCGCCGGACGCGATGGCGTGCGCGTCGACGTCTATCCCGGCGCGGAGCACGGCTTCAATTGCTGGGATCGGCCCGCCTACAACCAGCAAAGCGCGGCGCTGGCGCGCGGGCGTTCCCTGTCTTTTCTTGCCACCACCATCAGCTGAAAGCCGGAGCGCCTAGAGCATGAGCGACAAGACTTATCTGGATTGGCCGTTTTTCGATGTGCCGCAGCGCCGGCTTGCGGCCGAACTCGATGCCTGGGCGGCGGAGAACCTCGCGCATCTGGACCATGGCGCAGACGTGGATGCGCTGTGCCGCGATCTGGTCACGCGCCTCGGGGCAGGCGGCTGGCTCAGGCACTGCGTGCCTGCGGCCTACGGCGGTGCCGCCGAGGACATCGATTCGCGCTCCCTCTGCATCGCGCGCGAAACGCTGGCGCGCCACGAGGGCTTGGCCGATTTCGCTTTTGCGATGCAGGGACTGGGCTCGGGCGCAATTTCCATCGCGGGCAGCGAGGAACTGAAGCAGCGCTACCTGCCGCGGGTGGCGCGCGGCGAGGCCATAGCCGCCTTCGCGCTGTCCGAACCCGACGCCGGGTCGGATGTCGGCGCGATGACTACCAGCGCGCGCCACGAGGGCGACCACTATGTGCTCGACGGCGAAAAGACCTGGATCTCCAACGGCGGCATCGCCGATTTCTATTGCGTTTTTGCGCGCACTGGGGAGGCTGCGGGGGCGCGCGGCCTCAGCGCCTTCGTCGTCGATGCCGACACGCCCGGACTCGAAGTTGCCGCGCGCATCGAGCTGATTGCGCCACACCCGCTGGCCGCCCTGCGTTTTCGCGGCTGCCGCGTGAGTGCGGCGCAGCGCCTGGGCGAAGCCGGCCAGGGATTCAAGGTGGCGATGCAGACGCTGGACATTTTTCGCGCCTCGGTTGCCGCCGCGGCGCTGGGTTTTGCGCGGCGCGCGCTGGACGAAGCGCTGGCACGCGCCAAGGAGCGCAAGATGTTCGGCCAGACGTTGGCCGATTTTCAGCTCACGCAAGCCGCGATCGCCGAGATGGCCACCGCCATCGACAGCGCGGCGCTGCTCACCTATCGTGCCGCCTGGTTGCGCGACGTCAAGCGCGAGCGCACCACGCGCGAGGCGGCGATGGCCAAGATGGTCGCGACAGAATCGGCGCAGCAGGTCATCGACCGCGCGCTGCAGATGTTCGGCGGCCTCGGCGTGGTGAGCGGTTACCCGGTGGAAAAACTCTACCGCGAGATTCGCGCGTTGCGCATCTACGAAGGCGCGACCGAGGTGCAAAAGCTGATCATCGCGCGCGAAACCCTCAAGAGTGTCTAACAAGACGAGGGGAAATCCCCTACGGGGACTTGCTTCGCGGCGCCTCCCCTCGTGCTCCCCTAAATCAGGTGCCTGAGGGCGATTTTGTCAGGCGCTTTAAGGGCTAACCGCGCACCGGTTCCCGCTCTAGCGGTCCTCTCCCCAGCGCGACATCAGCTCGTGCTCGACGCCGAGCTGGTCAAGCACGCGCGCAACGATGAAATCGACCACTTCGGCGACGCTTTGCGGCCGGTGATAGAAACCCGGGTTGGCGGGCAGGATGATTGCGCCGGCGTGCGCGAGCTTGAGCATGGCTTCCAGATGAATCGCCGAAAAAGGCGTCTCGCGCGGCACCAGCACGAGCTTGCGCCTTTCCTTGAGCATCACATCCGCGGCGCGTTCGATCAGATTGTCCGACATGCCCGCCGCCACCGCCGCCAGGGTGCCTATGGTGCAGGGACAAACCACCATCGCGTCGGCTGCATTGGACCCCGAGGCCACCGGCGCGAACCATTCCTCCCGGCCGAATACCCGCAGCTGACCCGGCTGTGCTTTGAAGCGTTCGGTAAACAGCGCTTCCGCCTCCGTGGTGCGCGCGGGCAGTGTGAGATCCATCTCCTGCTTTGCGACCACCTGTGCCGCCTGCGAGTAGATCAGGTACACGCGCACGCCGGCGCCGAGCAGGCATTCGAGCAAGCGGATGCCGTAGGGCATGCCGGAGGCGCCGGTGAGGGCGAGCGTGACGGTTTTTTTCATCGGATCTGCCTGTGCCGGATCATCACTTGGTTGCTGTGGCCGAACGCGGCGCCCAGGCGCTCGGTGAAATATACAGAGCGGTGCTGTCCGCCGGTGCAGCCTATGGCTACAGTGAGATAGCTGCGGTTTTCGCGCTCGAATGCCGGCAGCCAGGTGGAAATGAAGGCGTGGATGTCGCGGTACATGTTCTGCGTTGCCTCGTCTTTCTCCAGGAACGCCGTGACTGCCGCGTCCAGGCCGGTCAGCTCGCGCAAGCCGGGCTCGTAATAGGGGTTGGGCAGACAGCGCACGTCGAATACGAAATCCGCATCCAGCGGTATACCCTGCTTGAAGCCGAACGACTCGAACAGCAGCGTCAGGCGCGAGCGGTCGATTTCGACCAGGTTCTTGACCCAGCTGCGCAGCGTATTGGGCGAAAGTTCGCTGGTATCGATATGGTGGGCGAATTCGCCGATATCGCCCAGCAGTTCGCGCTCGCGCGCGATGCTTTCGGCCACGGTGAGCCCGCCCTGGCTCAACGGGTGGCGCCGCCGCGTTTCGGAAAAGCGCTTGATCAGGGTCTCGTCCTTCGCCTCCAGGAACAGCAGCCTTACGTCCATCCCCTTTTGCCTGAGTGCCGCGACCGTCTGCGGCAGCTGGCGCACCGAGGCGCCGCTGCGCGCATCCATGCTAAGCGCGACGCGCTCGTGGCCGGTGCCGGCAAGGGACTCGAGCAACGGCACCACCAGGACCACCGGGAGATTGTCCACGCAGTAGTAGCCGCTGTCTTCCAGCACATTGAGCGCGACGCTCTTGCCGGAGCCGGAAAGGCCGCTGATCAGAACCAGTTGCATGCTGGCAGGATATCACCGGGCCGGGGAAAACAAAAAGGGCGCGACCCCTGCACGCGCCCCGTCGGCTCGGCATGCCGGAAGGAACTAGCCCTTTTGGCACTCGCTTAGGAATTTCTTGAGTTCCTCGCCTCTGAGTTCCCGCGCCATAGCGGTCTTCAAGCAAAGTTCCCTCTTTTTCCTTTTTTTCTCCGCCGCCTTGGCGGCCGCTATCCGGGGTGCGGCATCGCTGCCGTCGATGCAGCGGCTCACGAACAGCGTGCGCGCGTCGCCCTGGAGCTTCTTATCCAGGGCTTCTTTTCTGCAATCGCGCATTCGCTTTATCAGCGTACTGCTTACTTTTGGGGGAGTCGGTTTTGCGGCTTTCTCGTCGGATTTCTTGTCCTGCGCCTGTGCTACGGATAGACACAACAGGCCCGCCAGTACCGCAATCAGCATCTTATGCATTTTTCTCTCTCTTATTGAATATTCGAAGGAATCCTGCCCGGGTATAACGCCGATTCTGCAGGGTCAGTTGACCTGGCCCTTCAGCTCCCCCTGCTGCCGCGCGATGAATTCCTGCGTGCTGTCGTAGCCGCGCAGCTGCAGTATGTAATTGCGCACTGCTGCCTCGACCAGCACCGCCAGGTTGCGTCCGGCCGCCACCGGAATGACGATCTCGCGGATGGGCAGACCGAGAATGTCCTCGGTGAGTTCGTGCAGGGGCAGGCGGTCGGTAGGAGCGGCGCCTGCCTGGCCCGACTTCTCCAGGTGCACGATCAGCTTGAGGTTCATCTTCGGCCGCACCGCCGTTTCGCCGAAAATAACGCGAATATTCAACACACCCAGTCCGCGCACCTCGAGGAAATCCTTCAACAGCGGGGGGCAGCGCCCCTCCAGGGTCTTCGCCGCTATGCGCGAGATCTCGACCACGTCGTCGGCGACCAGGCCGTGGCCGCGGCTGATCAACTCCAGCGCGAGCTCGCTCTTGCCTACGCCGGATTCGCCGGTGATCAGCACCCCGAGGCCGAGCACGTCCACGAACACGCCGTGTCTGGAGGTCGAGTCGGCCAGAGCCTTGGCGAGGTAGCGGCGCAGGGTATCGATGACCGCATCGGCGGCGGACTCGGTAGTCAATACGGGCACGTTGCCCGCTTCCGCCGAGTGCAGCAGCGCCGCCGGCGCGGCCAGGCCTTCGGCGAGGATGATGGCCGCCGGCTCGGCCGCAAACAGATTGGCGATGACCTGGTCGGTGGCGTCCCCGCTATAGCCGTCGATGTAGGCAAGCTCGCGCCGGCCGAGGACTTGAATGCGATTAGGGTGGATCAGGTTGAGATGGCCGACCAGCGCCGCTGTATCGGCGCTGTCGCGGCGCACCGGCAGCGCTTCGCCGCCGCGGCCGGTGACCCAGCCTAAGCCCAGTCTTGCGGCGTTGTCGTCATACAGCCGCGCGATGCTGGTCTGTAACATCAGGTTGCCAATTGCTGATGAGCTGGTGCAGGCCGCCGGCGTCCTTAGTCTGGATAAGCCGCTCGCGCAGATCGGGGTCGGAAAACATTTGTGCCAGTTCCGACAGTATCTGCAGATGTTGTTCTGTGGCCTGCTCCGGAACCAGCAGCACGAACAATAGTTTGACCGGCTGGCCGTCGGGCGAGTCGAAGGGTACCGGGGTGCTCAGACGGACAAAGGCTGCTACCGCTTCGCGCAAGCCCTTGATCCGTCCGTGCGGAATAGCCACCCCCTGACCCAGGCCGGTCGATCCCAGTCGTTCGCGCGCAAACAGGCTGTCAAACACGAGGCTGCGCGCAAGCCCTTGGTTATTTTCGAAAATTAGGCCGGCCTGCTCGAATAAGCGCTTCTTGCTGCTGACCTCTAGATCGAGGACGATATTCGATGGCGGTAACAGTTTTGAAATGAGATTCATAGCGCAAGAGAAGTGAGCGGCAGGATTCCGGCGCGCCTGAATCGGGCGGACGATGCCGGAAGGCGCGCCATTCTACCGCAATTCCGCTGCCAGGGTTACTCCTCCGCGGCCTGGCGTTTTATCGCCTCGTGGGGGTGGGCGTAGGCCTTTTGCTTGTGTTTGATGATCTGGCGATCCAGTTTGTCCATCATCAGGTCGATGGCCGCGTACATGTCCGCGTCATCGCTTTCGACGTGTATGTCCTTGCCCGGCATATGCACGCTGATCTCCGCTTTCTGCCTCAGTTTTTGCACCGACAGGATGACGTTGATCTCTATGACCTGGTCGAAATGGCGCTGGACCCGTTCAAGCTTCGACAGCACGTAATCACGGATGGCCTGGGTGACTTCAACGTGGTGACCGCTGACCTGGACGTTCATGTTCGGCTCCTTTTAAGGTTACAACGACTTGCGCAGGCTGACCGGTGGAATATTCAGGGATTCCCGATACTTGGCAATGGTGCGGCGTGCGACCACGATGCCTTGCTCGCCGAGAATCTGGGCGATCTTGCTGTCGGACAGCGGTTTCTTGCCGTCCTCGGCCTGAACCAACTGCTTCAGCAGTGCGCGGATCGCGGTGGCTGAACAGGCGCCGCCGGTTTCGGTGGCCACGTGGCTGCCGAAGAAATATTTGAGCTCGAAGATCCCGCGCGGCGTGGCCATGAATTTCTGCGTGGTCACGCGCGATACCGTGGACTCGTGCAGGCCCAGGGTTTCGGCGATCTCGCGCAGCACCAGCGGTCGCATCGCCACTTCGCCGTGTTCGAAGAAATGCCGCTGCTGCTCCACGATCGCCTGCGCCACGCGCAGTATGGTCTCGAAGCGCTGCTGCACGTTCTTGATCAGCCAACGCGCCTCCTGCAGCTGGTTGGACATCTGGGCGCTGCTCGCATATTGCTTGTTTCGCAGTATGTCCGCGTACATGCGGTTGATGCGCAGCTTCGGCATGGCGTCCGGGTTGAGACTGACGGTCCACGCGTTCTTCACTTTCTTGACGATTACGTCCGGCACGATATAGCGCGTCTCGTTCGTCGAATATTCGGCGCCGGGATGCGGGTTGAGGCTCTGGATCAGATGCTGCGCACAGCGCAGGTCTTCTTCGTCGCAGTGCAGTTGCCGCTTGAGGCGGGCGAAGTCGTGCGCCGCGAGTGCCTCCAGGTGCCCATGTACGATGCTGAGGGCCAGTTCGCGCGCGGGTGTGTCCGGGGGCAGGGCTTTCAACTGCAGTTCCAGGCATTCGGCGGGCGCGCGCGCCCCTACGCCGGTGGGGTCGAAACTCTGCAGATGGTGCAACGCGATGTGCAGTTCATCGAGCCCGACCTCCAGTTCCGGCGGCAACATGTCAATGATTTCTTCCAGGCTCTGCGACAGGTAACCACCCTCGTCCAGCGCCGCGATCAGGGTATTGACCAGGCTCTTGTCGCGCTCCGAAAGCTGGGTCAGTGCGAGTTGCCCCATCAGGTAATCGCTCAGAGTGGGCGTGCACGCCGCCAGTTGCGGATAGTCCGCGTCTTCGCCGTCCTCGCGTCGGGCGGCGGCAGAGGGTGCGTCGGTAAACCAGTCGGTGTCGGCAGCGTCGCTCGCGGGGGCTTCGCTGGCCGGCGCTTCTGCGGCGCCGGCTACATATTCCTCGCTCCCCGAACCATTGGGTGGCACCGCTGCAGGCTCCGATTCGGCGTCGTCGCGCTCCAGCAGCGGATTTTCCATCAGGAACTTCTCCAGCTCCTGGTTCAGCTCCAAGGTGGACAATTGCAGCAACCGTATGGATTGCTGCAATTGCGGCGTCAGGGTGAGCTGTTGCGACAGCTTGAGTTGCAGGGTCTGCTTCATCTTGAGCGCGAGCGTAGCCTAGCGGCTACATACGGAAATGCTCTCCCAGATACACGCGTCTCACATTTTCATTATAGACGATTTCATCGGGCTTGCCCTGCGCCAACACCGACCCTTCGTTGATGATGTAGGCGTGGTCGCAGATGCCCAGAGTCTCGCGCACGTTGTGATCCGTGATCAGCACGCCGATGCCGCGCTCTTTCAGAAAGCCGATGATCTTCTGGATGTCGAGCACGGCGATCGGGTCGACGCCGGCGAATGGCTCATCGAGCAGGATGAAGCTGGGACGGGTGGCAAGCGCGCGGGCGATCTCGACGCGGCGGCGCTCGCCTCCGGAAAGCGACAGCGCCGGGTTGTTGCGCAAATGCGTAATATGCAGTTCGCGCAGCAGGTTTTCCAGGCGTTCGTCGATTTGCTCTTCGGAAAGGTCCTGCAACTCGAGCACCGCCTGCACGTTCTCCCGCACCGTCAGCTTTCTGAAGACCGAAGTTTCCTGGGGCAGATAGGACAGGCCAAGCCGCGCCCGGCGGTGGATCGGAAACTTGCTGATTTCCGCGCCGTCCAGGGCAATGCTTCCGCCGTCCAGACGCAGCAATCCGACCATCATGTAAAAGCAGGTGGTCTTTCCGGCCCCGTTCGGGCCGAGCAGGCCGACCACTTCGCCGCTTTGCACTTCCAGCGATACGTCGTGCACCACGGTACGCGATTTGTAGCGCTTTTTCAGATTGCTGGCTTTGAACTGGCTCATCGACGCTATCGTTTGGTCGCGTCGGGCGAGGGAGACTTGCCTGATTCTTCGGTGGGGGCGCGCGGCTGGATCACGGCGTGCACTCTGCCCCCGGGGCCGCCGCTTGCGCTGGGGGCGCCGCCGCCGGTCACGGTGAAATATTCGGTGCGCGCATCGTAGGAGATGTAGTTGCCGCGCACTTCGTCCGCGGGCTCGCGCAGCAAGCGGGCGTGATCGAAGAATTCCACCCGGTCCAGTTTGCCGTCGTATTCGATGCGTTCGGCCTCGCCCTGGATATAGCCCTCGGCGCCGTCGCGCTTTTGCCGGAACGTGGCCGGATTGCCGAAGGCGCTGCCGTACTGATAGCCGTCCTTGTCCTGGCGCACGATAATCTTGTCGGCGCGTATGCTCAGCGTTCCTTGGGTCATCAGCACCTTTCCTTCGAACACGCTGGTCTTGTGCACGTCGTCCACGTGCATGCGGTCCGATTCCAGGTTGATGGGCTTGCTGCGGTCGGCTTTTTCCGCCTGCGCCGGCACGGCCAGCAGCCCCGCGCAGCATGCGCCGACGAGAAGAATTCCCAGTCTATTTGGCCACATCGAAAGTGCCCCGGACCTGAGACAGCAGCGCGAATTGCCGCGTCTTGTTGTTGATCTCCATGCCTACTCCGGCGAGCCGGGAGGTCCCTTCGGTAATGATCACCGGCTTGTCGGTGCGCGCGAGATCGCGCTCTGGAATGATTTCCAGGTATTCCGTCTGCATGCGCAATTCGCTGCGCTCAGCGTTCGCGCCGCGCACCACAATCACGTTGCCGAAAAAACTCGCTTCGTCGCCGTTTCTGGAAATGCGGCCGCGGTCGGCGCGGATGACGATGGGCGCGGCGTTGTCGTGACGCTGCACCAGGCGCGGCGCTACGATATCGGTCGTCTCGTCGTCGGGATAATGCAGCATGCGCTCGGCCGACAGGCTGTACTCGGGCGCGCCGCTAGCGCTCATTTTGGTGATGCCGAAGTCCTCGGCGATGAAATCCGGATCGTGGCGCGTCTTGCCCGATTTGTCGCGCTCGGGCGGCTGTATCGCGCGCTCCAGCCACAGGCTGCCGGCTGCCAGCGCCAGCATCAGCAGCAGCGGAAACAGTTGGGATGCACGGTCGCGTCTCATGGCCTTTGGCTCATTTCCTACGGCTCATTGCAGGTGGGCGCCGATGGCGCGATCGAGCGCGCCCTGGGCGCGCAGAATGAATTCACACACTTCGCGCACGGCGCCCTGCCCGCCGGGCGCGCGCGCCACGTAGTGGGCGCGGCTTTTCAGCGCTTCCGGGGCCGCGGGCACGGTCGCGGCGAAGCCGCAGCGGGTGATGAGCGGCAGGTCGAGCAGGTCATCGCCCATGTAACCAGACTGCCCGGCGGCCAGACCTAGCTGCGCCAGCAGCGCGGCGTAGGCGCCGCGCTTGTCCTCCGCTCCCTGGTACAGGTGGGCGATGCCGAGATTGGCCGCGCGCAGTTCTACCGCGCGCGAATTCCTGGCGGTGATCAGCGCGACCTCCACCCCGTATTGCCGCAGCATCTTGACGCCGTGGCCATCCCGGCTGTTGAATGCCTTCAGCTCCTCGCCGCGCTCGGAGTAATAGAGCGTGCCGTCGGTCATGACGCCGTCAACGTCGAATATCATCAGCTTCAGTACCTTGGCGCGCTCAAGCGCGCCGTCCGCGTCCTCGCGCTTTGGCGCGTTATCCAGGCTCGTGTGCTCCAATGCGTCGCCCATCCGGGTTCAGATTACCTTGGCGCGGAACAGGTCGTGCATATTCAGCGCGCCCACGAGCCTGCCTTCGCCATCCACTACCAGCAGCTGGTTGATCTTGCGCTCTTCCATGATCTGAACCGCCTCGACCGCCAGCTTGTCCGGGGCGATGGTGCGCGGGTTGCGCGTCATGATGTCAGCAATGCGCGCGGACTTGATGTCCTCGACTTGCGCCAGCGTGCGGCGCAGATCGCCATCGGTGAATATGCCGCTCACATGCCCGGCAGCATCGAGCACGGCGGTCATGCCCAGGCGCTTTTTCGACATCTCCAGCATCGCTTCGGAAAAGCGCGTGGCTTCCGCCACCGACGGCACATCGTCGCCGGTGCGCATGACGTCGCGCACATGGGTGAGCAGGCGCCGCCCCAGTGCGCCGCCCGGATGCGAGCGCGCGAAGTCCTCTGCGCCGAAGCCCTTGGCATCGAGCAGGGCGATCGCCAGCGCGTCGCCCAGCGCGAGCGCCGCAGTGGTGCTGGCAGTGGGGGCGAGGTTGAGCGGACAGGCCTCTTTGTCGACGCGCGCATCCAGATGCACGTCGGCCTCGCGCGCCAGCGCCGAATTCGCATTGCCGGTGATGGCAATGAGGCCTGCCCCTTGGCGCTTGAGCATGGGTACGATGCTCAGCAGCTCTTCGCTTTCTCCGGAATTGGACAGCGCAATGAGCACGTCGTCGCGCGCGATCATGCCGATGTCGCCGTGGCTCGCTTCGGCCGGATGCACGAAATAGGCCGGCGTGCCGGTGCTCGCCATGGTGGAAGCGATCTTGCGCGCGATATGGCCGGATTTGCCGATGCCGCTCACTATGACGCGGCCCTTGCAGTTGAGCAGCAGCGCCACGGCATCGAGAAAGCTCTGGCCCAACCGCGCAGCGAGGCCCTGAATGGCTTCGGCTTCGATGGCGAGCACCTGTTTTGCCAGCTCCAGCGCGGTGTTGGACGGTAAGATTTTGTCCATGCGGGAAGCTGCAGGTATCATAGGTCAAAGTATATCAGAACCCCATTCCCTCCCTTTCGATACCAGGCTTCCGATGAGCAACCCCCTAGAGCTGGTGCTGGTACTGCTGGCCAGCGCCGTGCTGGTGGTGGTGTTGGCGCGCATCCTGCACCTGCCGCCCATGCTCGGATACCTCCTGGTCGGCGTGGCGATCGGGCCGTTTGCGCTGCACTGGATGCCGGCGAGCGAGGAATCGGGCTACGCCTACCTCGCCGAGTTCGGCGTGGTGTTCCTGATGTTCTCCATCGGCCTGGAATTCAGCCTGCCCAAGCTGTTCAACATGCGCCGCGTGGTGTTCGGCCTGGGGATGGGGCAGGTGCTGCTCACCGTGTTCGCGCCGACCTTGCTCGCCTGGCTGGTGGGCTTTTCGTGGCAAGTCGGTTTCGCGCTGGGCGGCGCGCTCGCCATGTCCTCGACTGCCATCGTGAGCAAGCTGCTGGCCGAGCGCATGCAGCTCGAATCCGTCCACGGACGCGAGATCATCGGCGTTCTGCTGTTCCAGGACCTGGCCGTGGTGCCGCTGCTGATCCTGATCCCGGCGCTGGCGCAGCCGGCGAAGGACCTTGCGCCGGTGCTGGCGCTGGCGCTGGTGAAGGCCGCGGTGGTGCTGTTCGTGATCCTGTTCGCGGGACAGAAGCTGATGCGCGGCTGGTTCCATATCGTCGCGCGGCGGCGCTCGCACGAATTGTTCGTGCTGAACGTGCTGTTGATCACTCTGGGGCTGGCCTGGGCCACCGAGCTTGCCGGCCTTTCGCTTGCGCTGGGCGCGTTTCTCGCCGGCATGCTGATCTCGGAAACCGAATACCGGCACCAGGTGGAAGAGGACATCAAGCCGTTTCGCGATTTGCTGCTAGGCCTGTTTTTCGTCACCGTCGGCATGCAGCTGGACGTGTCCGTGGTGGTCGACCGGTTCTGGCTGGTGTTGCTGCTGTTCGCGGGGCCGGTGCTGTTCAAATTCGCGCTGATCGCCGCGCTTTCGCGCATGTTCGGCGCCACGCCCGGCAATGCCCTGCGCACCGCTCTGGCGCTGGCGCAGGCGGGCGAGTTCGGCTTCGTGCTGCTGGCCCAGGCCGGCGGGGCGGGGTTGGTTGACCAAACCCTGCTGCAACCCGTCCTGGCGGCGATGCTGCTGTCGATGCTCAGCGCGCCATTCCTGATCCAGTATAGCGACAAGCTGGTGCTGCGCTTCGTCGCCTCGGAATGGATGCTGCGCTCGCTCCAGCTGCACCAGATCGCCGTCTCCGGCATGGCGGTGGCGAAGCACGTGGTGCTGTGCGGCTACGGCCGCACCGGCCAGAACCTGGCGCGCTTTCTGGAGCAGGAAGGCATAGGCTATGTTGCGCTGGACCTGGATCCGGAACGCGTGCGCGAGGCTGCGGCCGCGGGCGAGACCGTGGTGTACGGCGATGCCGCGCGGCGCGAGGCGCTGATCGCCGCGGGCCTGGCGCGCGCCAGCGCCTTGGTCATTTCCTTCCCGGACATACCCGCAGCGCTGAAAATCCTGTACCACGCCCATTCGATCAACCCGGCGCTGCCGGTGATCGTGCGCACGCTGGACGATGCGGACATGGAGCGGCTGCAGGCGGCCGGGGCGGCCGAGGTCGTGCCGGACACCTTTGAATCCAGTCTGATGCTCGCCAGCCATGCTTTGGTGCTGATGGGCGTGCCGCTGAAGCGGGTGGTGCGCAGCGTGCGCGCGGTGCGCGAGAACCGCTACAGCATGTTGCGGGGGTTTTTCCACGGCGAGGGCGACGCGGCAGCCGACGCGGCGGAACACCGGCTGCCGCGCCTGCATTCGGTCACGCTGACGCAGGGCGCCTACGCCGTGGGCAAAACGCTGGCAGAACTGGACCTGACGGCGCTGAGCGCCGCAGTCACGCGGGTGCGCCGGCGCGGCATCCGCGCGAGCGAGCCCGCGCCGGAGACGCGCTTCGAGGAGGGCGACGTGGTGGTGGTGCTGGGCGAGCCCGACGCCCTGGAGGCGGCGGAGATCCGCTTGCTGCAGGGGACGAAATAGAAGGCGCGGTCACTCCAGCCAGCTGATTGGCGGCCGCGCCACAAGCCTTCGCGCCCGCAGCGATGGACAAGGTCGCACCATCTGCGTGTAGCGCGGTAGACGAAGCCTGCTTAGATCAGGGTCCGGCAGACAAGGTAGTTTTTAGTGCCGTCTTCGACGTATGCGCTGGACGCAGCGGGCACATCTATGTTTCCTCCGCCTACTCCGGCGCGCACGCTGCCGGTTGTGGCGTTGCCGTCGTCCGTTTGGGAATCAACCGAGATCGCAACCTTGTCAGGCAGATTGGCGGTGCACAGTATCAACCCAGTGTAGCCAGAGACTGTGGTGCCCGTGGCCAGTACTGGTCCAAATGCGCTACCTGTAAGCACAGCATCCCCGGTTTGCACGCCCATCTTTCCGCTCACTGCGTTGAAAGGTTGCTCCCAGCCGGTCCCAGACACGAATCCGGCAAGCCGCAAATGTCGCCAGAAGAGAGCCGATTCGTCGGTTGCCGTGGTTGTGTTGTACTTGCCCGCAATCGACCCGTTGCCGTCGCCCTGCTCGTTCGTGAGGGTCCAGCGGGCGTTGGCGCCCTTGTCGTCGCCCGGAAGCGCTTTGTATCTGTCCTGGTAGGAGTTCATCGCGGCCATTACGCCGTTCAGATCGTTGATGATGTTTTTGATCTTCGCCTGGGCAATCATTTCCTGGCCTTTCAGGATACCGCCCAGCAACAGGCCGATGATCACCAGCACGATGGCAATCTCTACCAGGGTAAAGCCGGTTTGTTTCGTCTTCATATCATTTTCCCCACTGGAGAAAGTTAATGGTGGATTTACAGGCGCAATATCCATGCCCGATTCTTGATGAATGATCCTGCACTTTAACGCATAAAAGACCATGATTTGTCAAAACACAGACACATCTGTCGACATTCCGTCAATTTGCCTTAATCGATGACGCATTGGGTGCGGTATCCGCTCGTTTGGTCATGGACTCCTGGCGTTTCTGTTTCTGCGCGCCTTTTCTCAGGCGTTCCTCTATTTCCCGCAACCGGCCATTGAGGAATTTGAGTTCGCCACGGTCGGTGACCCTGCCGCTGGCGAGCAATCCGCCTATCATCAGGCGCGCCGTTTCCAGTTCGTTCAGGTCTTCGCGGATGAAAATTTCCATGGTTGTCACCCAGGCCGGCACGTTCTTGGCCGTGGTGTATTTTTGCAACGCAGCCGCATACTCGAGCGCCAAGCCCATGTCCTTCAGCCGATGCTTGGCGATGAAGGTGGCGTGGGCGAGCCAGGGCCAGCGCCGGTTTGGATCCAGCAGGTACTGCCGGTATATGAAATTGAGCATGCTGCGCTGCCGGGCTTCATCCGGAACTTCGGCGTACAGGCGGCTGGCCGCGAGCAGCGGGTATTGTCCTTCGGGATCAAGCTCGAGGATGCGCCCGAGCCAAGCCTCTACCCGAGCGTAATCCAGATCCTTGTAGGGTATCGGGGTTCCCGACTGGTAATCGAAAGCTTGCAGCTGGAGCATGAGTATCTTGGCCAGCGCGATCGGTTCGCCCAGACTGGCCAGCCGCAATAGCGAGGCGGGTGGTGGCGGCAACAGGTCCGGCGCCTTCGCCTGGGGCTCGGGCAGGGCGGCGTGCAGGCCGATCTGCAAGGCCAGGCCAGCGGCAAGCAGACTCAGCACCGGGATGGACACATGGTTCAGCGGGCGTTCGTCGCGCATGGGCGCAATCCTAGAAACTCTTGCGCTGCAGGTCGAACAGGGCGGCGCCGCACAACAGCAGCGCATACACGGCGGTCTGCGCCAGGACTCCAATGATTTCGGACGCGGTCGGCGCGGCGTAGATCAGCCAGCCGGTCTGGGTCATGCGGTCCAGCCCGGGCAGCAGGAAGGCGATCGCGTCGACGACGAAATTGACGAGTTTTTGGCCGAGGCTCAAGCCATCCGACAAAGGGTTGGCGGCCATGATCTGCAGCGCGCTGATCGAGCGCGAGAGCATATAAAACCCGGCGACTGCCGCAAGCGCCGAAATCACCTGCGTCAGAGAAAACGCGCAAAAGAGCGCGAACGCAGTCACCAGCAGCAGTTCACAAGCCAGCGACAAGCCCCATAGCGCAACCCGCGCCGCCGGCACGAACAGCGCGAGCGGCAGGCTGAATATCGCGGCGAGCGCGAGCGCCACCGCGGTGTAGCCGGCGAGCTTGCCGAAAAAATAGCTGCTGCGCCGCAGCGGCCGCGAAAGTATCAACTCCATCACCTTGTCGTTGAATTCGCGCACCACGCTGGTGACGACGAAGCTCGCCAGCATGAATACGGCGCCGATCCGCAGCAAGGCGGCGAGCAGCGCCGCCTGGATCTGGTTCGATTCGGTGATCACCACCTGCTGCAGAAACTGGGTGAGCGCCAGGCCCGCGGCGACAAGAATCAGCGCCAGCCACAGCAGGCGGTTGCGCAGCGCTTCGAGCAGGGTGTAACGGGCGATAGGCAGGATAGGGTGCAGCATAAGAATTCTATTCAAAACGAGTGGACCCCTCCCCTTCTGCTCCCCTGATTCAGGCCGCAACAAAATGACTTTTGCCACGAGTTCCAAGGCATTCGACGGACGGCGCAAATGCAACACGCCCCCTGCAGCAAGGGTAGGCCGAGCGCAGCTTGCTCAGGTTAATCTGCAAGCATGGCAAGTGCAAGCATCATGGACGCCCCTGCCGCCCGCCGCCATCGCCCGCGTTTGCGTGCTCGCCCTGTTCTTCTGGAACCGGCGGCTGATATTGTTGTGGCTGTGCATGCTCGTCGGCGTGGTCGGCGGCAAGGTGTCGTTCGTGCTTTCCGGTCCGCTCGGGCCGGCCGAAGGGATGGGCGTTGCCTAGGGCAGCGCGCCGGCCGCGACGAGCTTCGCGTACAGCGTGCCGACCGATATCCACAGGACCTGATCGTCGAACTCACCGCCGGTTGCGCCCGCAGGATCGGGGGTGCGGCTGACGAACAGCGCGTTCCCGTCCAGATTTCTTGCTTCGTTCGTTCCTGCGCCGCCGGTCGCGCCATTCTTGCCGGTGGAAAAGACGATCGCCACCACGGTGTTCTGGTTGGTCAACGAGGTGTTCGGATCGCACGTCGTGCTTGTCACCGTCGCCGGGGAACTGCCGCAGACCACGAGGTCTCCGGGCTTGCAGGTAATGCCGTTGGCCTTGAGGTTGGCGGCGTTGTTGAAGTGCGGCAGCGTTGGCGGCGGTACGGTCGATGCGTTGCAGCTTGCGACGCTGCTATCCAGGGTGGCGGCGAGCGCATAGCGGATACGGTTTCCCCAGGCGTCGAGCGCGAACCCTTCGGCGTCGACCGGCTGAAAACCGATCGCGCGCGCCGGCAGGAATCCGTCGTAGCTGGCGGTGCAGGTTGCGAGGCCGCCGGCGGGGGCTTCGTCGCCGAGGCTGCCGCTGGTGCATTGCGGCGGGTTCGTGCAGGTCGCAGGACAAGGCAGTCGACGGTTGGCGATGGCGAAACCGATCAGCGCATCGCGCGCGGATTCGAGCCGGCTCTGCGTATCGTTCCACTTGCGTTGCTCCACCTGCGCCGAAACCATCGCCAGCATGCCGCCCAGCAGGAGCGAAATGATGACCAGCACGATCGCGAGCTCGGCCAGCGTAAACCCCGGCTGCAGCCGGGGCAGGTGAATTCCATGCACTCGCGCTTGGGTCATGGGCAGGCGGCGTACGCTGCCGGGTCCCCCGGGGGCGCTGCCGCTGCCCCCGGAACGGAAACTATCGCGCTGCCGTTGTAACATTTGATCGCGAGATCGGGATCGATAGCGTACACGATGTCGTTGAAGCTACTGCTCTGGTCGGCGGCCTCATAGTCGCCGTTTCCTCCACTGTTGGGGTGGTTGCCGGCATTGCGCCCTTCAAGATAATTGCTTATGTCGCTTTTGTCCGACAGGGTGTTCCGATTCTGGCCGGAGAGCTTTTCGCCGGCGAACATCACCACCGCCGCGTAGTTGCCGGTGCCATTGATGTTCAGGCAGGTAGGGCAGGACGACGACGACCACCAAGAAGCCGATGGCTTGAAGTTGTTGGCGACGGCGTAGAACAGATGATCCTTCCAATTGTCATACCAGATCTTTTCCTCGGGTGCGTAGGCGCAATAGGACCCCGGCGTGAAGAGGAGGATGTTGGTATAGCCGAGATCGGTGTTGCTGGATAGCGTGTTATTGGTATCGGCGTCGGATCTGCTGACCCGATAGGCCAGGCGGCCGGACAGATTGCCGCTGACGTCACGGTAGCGCTGGTCGACCGCGTAATAACTCAAGGCGGACATGGACAGGTTCCCGGCCCAGGGCAGGCGCTTATCGTTGGTGCCGGCGCTGTTCTTGCTTCCGTACACGGCGGTGCACTCGGCCGCGCGGCGCGTGAGCGCACGCAACTGATTGTTGAAATCCGAGCGCTTCTTGATTGCGTTCCAGATGTCCGCGCGGGTGATATACACCAGTTTGTCGTTGAAGCTGTCGCTGCCGCTTGCGGCGATGAAGTTCGTAACGTCGATGGCGCTACCGGGCGAAGATGGCGCGGCCAGGACGCTATTGTTGATGCCGTTGGCAGCCTCCAAGTATGCGGCGCGGTTGTAATTCCCGCCGCAGTTGGCGGCGCCTGCGACAGGAGCGCGGTCCTGCCCCGACAGCGCCGGGCCGGGTGCGAAGATCACCGCGACCGCGCGCGTGTCGGCGCGGGTCTCGTCGGCTGATCCGGCGAGAAACGTGGTGCCGTTCGCCTCCATGATATTGAACTGTCCGTTGGTGTCCCAATTCATCAGATTGTTGGAGCTGGTGTTGTTGCTCAGGACGCCGTTGGGCTTGTATTTGTAGGTGCCGGAGACCGCATACCAGAGACACTCGCCCGACCCGTCCCTCAGGGCGTCCAGCCCCAGCGTTTTCCACGGCAGCCTGCCGATGGCGCTGACGAGGAAGCTGCTGCAGTTCAGTTCGGTCGCGCCTTCCTTGTTGATCCCCGATCCGGTGTCGGGGCAGGGCAGGAACCCCGGCACGGTATAGCTGCTGCCGGGGACGTCGTGGGTATCCTTGTAGGTTACTGCGTAGGCGATCAGCGCCTCCTTCGCCTGCGCCAGCGCGGCATAGGTTTTCTGCTCCCGCGCCCGCGCGATGTCGCCCGCATTCCGGTTCAGGCCGGCCACCACCGCATAAGTGAGCGCGATGCTGACCAGGGCGAGCAGGATCAGCAGGGCTGCACCGCGCTGACGTGCAGGCAAATGCATTGCGGCGATCCCGCCCATGGCGTTAGCGTGCTGGCGCCGGCGATTTGGCGGCGGCGCCAGCCGGGATTACCGGTTGGGCCGGGCGCGTGGAATTTCCGACCGTGATTTCGCCGCCGTTCAGTTCGTCGCGCACCTCGCCGCTCGCTCGCTCGTAGGTCTGGCCAACCTTGAGGCTGACACCGGGCGCGCCCGCGTTCGGGACCAGCGTGACACGAGCCGGTTCGCGCCCGGAGTGTTTGTCGTATTGGGGCGCGCCATTGATCCAGGTGGCGGTCTTGCCGCTGGAGCGCTGGACCTGCCCCTCGAGCGTGAGCGGACCTTCCTGTATCTGCGGCGCCTCTTCCTCGGCGCGGTTGGTAGCGCGCCTGCGGTCCAGGTCCTGGCGCTGCGCCGGCGTAAAGAACAGGCGGCCTAGCTCTTCAGCGCCCGCCACGCCAGGCGCGGCGAGGGATGCGAGCATCAGCGCGAGCGAAACGAGAACTCGGCTTTCAAGAATATTGAAGAAGCAGACTCTGCGGCCCCTGGCCCGAAGATCTCGGTTTCCTACACGGGAAATGTTCTCCCGGCGGACGGCCGCGGAACGACGGTTCTCCCAGCAATGATTTCTCAACATCCCCATGCATTATAACCGTGGCATAGTCGGCGAACGGGCGCCTAGGCCGGCTTGCCCAGGCGTATGGTGATCAGGTCGAATTCGCACTCCGCCTGCAGTCGCGGGGTGAGTGCGGTCCCGCCGCTGCCGAGGCTTTCGCGTTGTACGTCGCAGCTTCTCACCGACAGGTAGGATTTACCGCGCTTTGCGAGATCGTCGATGAAGTTGAGCAGATCCTCCTCGTGCAGCAGCCGTATGGTCATTTGTACGCGGCTGACCATGAATTTGACGCCGCCGCCCGGGCTGAAGCCGGGATAGTCAAGCTCCCGTTGCGGCTCTATGCTGTAGCGGATGTTGAACAGCCGCCGCTCGTTCTTGATTGCAGTGACGGTGTCGACCCAGTCCAGGCGTTTTTCCGCGCCGACGATGCCGCGCGCTGCCAGTGCCTGGTACTGCTGCAGGCTGGCTTTGATCTCGCGTTCTTCCTCGGTGGCGCTGGCAAGCCTCGCTTGCACCT
Source organism: Burkholderiales bacterium (assembly GCA_014860395.1). Taxonomy (GTDB): domain Bacteria; phylum Pseudomonadota; class Gammaproteobacteria; order Burkholderiales; family SG8-39; genus 2-12-FULL-64-23. The sequence continues at coordinate 38,806 of JACZJU010000086.1, forward strand.
TGGCGCGTTGCGCGGCCGCGGCGGCTCCCAGTTTCCCGGTTTCCTGCCGATAGCCATAAGCGGCGAAACAGAAGGCCACCCCGGCGAGGATCAGTGCGAGGCACCCGGCGAGCGGCAGGCGCAGATGCTTGAAGTCGCCGCGGCCCAGCTTCATCGTCCCAGCTTCCTGCCGACAGTGACGCCAAAGCTTGCATCTTCGGCGATTGCGCGCTCTGAGCCGATGTCTCCGGCGAGCGTATCTTCCGCGGTGATGGCGAAAGGCATTTGCACATTCATGATCTCCAGCTGCGGTTCCTTCTTCAGGGTGGCGATGAATTGGCTGGCCACGTCCGTGATCGAACGCAGATCGACACGGCGCGCGCCCACCACGCGCGCCGAGACGACGGCCAGCGCGTAGCCCGGGTCGGCCGCGGCCGATACAGCCTCTTTGGGAGTGCTATTGGCTCCGGTCTGCGCAGCCGGCTTGCCGACGCGCCACTGGATGCGCTCGATCTCCACCTGCGGAAAGGCGGCCAGCGCCTTGCTGATATCGGCGAACAAATCCGCCGGCGTAGCCGTCTGCTCCTGCAGCAAGCGGTATTGCCTGATCGTGGTCTTGAGGTTTTCGGTCGAGGTCGGCGTCGGCGGAAAAGTGGAGGTGACGCGCGCGTACTCGGCGCTGAGCGCCCGGAACCGGCTCTGATCGGACTGGATCAGCTCCCGCAGGTCTCGGACCTGCAGCAGCTGCTCGCCCGCAAACAGCAGGCCCGCAGCCAATACAATCAGGCCGGCCGCATACAGACCGCGGCTGATCTGCCACAGGTGATAATGGTGACGGTGCTGCTCTTGCGCGAACTGTTCCGCGGGGGCGGCGGTGGCGACCGCGTGCAGAAACAAGGCGTCGCAGGGCGCATCCGGCGGGAAGCTTTTCAGGCCGAGCGCGCGGCACTGGCTGTCGGCGTTGACCACGTGGAAGCGCAACAGCTCACTGCTGCGGCAGGCCTCGGTGAGCGCGGCATGATACTTTCCCGCCGCCAGCACCATTACGTCGATTGGCGTTGCCGCCGTCGGCAGCTGGCGCGTCGTAACCAGGTATTGCTGCAGGCGCGCGGATTCGCCGGCGCAGGCCGCAGCTACACCCGCCGTGTCCTCCAGGTTCAGTCGGCCGACACGGGAAAAGCGAATCTTGCCATCCTCCACGTAGCTTTGCCGCAGGCCCGTCTGCTGCACGCTCACCAGCAGGCAGCGCGACAGTTTGAGTCCTGCGCCCTTGATCAGGGCCGGCGCGAGCAAGGCGGTGGAGTAGACCCCGGCGAGGCGGCATTCGCTACGCTCCAGCGCGCTCAACCAGGGCTGGAACTGCTGCGTGTTGGAGAACGAGGCGTACAGCACCTTCTCGTTGCGCCGCTCGGCCTTTTCGTAACCAAGCGACATGCTCAGAGTGAGGCTGGTGTCGCGGTAGCGTTGTCCGAGCTTGCGTGCGAGCACCTGCCGCCGGTCGCTGCGGCCGAGGTAGGGGATGGTGTCCTGGTGGTAGTCCTCCTCCACCACGTCGACCACCAGGTAATAGAGCCTGCGCGAGCCGGCGACATAGGCGGAGAAAGCGGCTAACCCGGAGTCGTTGCACTCGAACGCGGCGTCGACGACCAGGCCGCCACGCGACAGCCTGTGGGCCGTCAGCCGGTTGGCGGTGAGATAGAGCAGGCCTAGTTTCGCCATGGTGCCCCTAGAACTTGATCCTGGTGATGGAGTCGTAGATAGGGCCCAGCACCGACAGCATCACCCAGCCAAGCAGCGCGCCGAGGATGACGGTCATCGCGGGCTCGATCATCACCTCCACTTTACCGATCGCTTCCTTTACGTCGCGATTGTAGAAGTAGGACACGTTGAGCAGGGCATTGTCGAGCCTGCCCGAGGACTCGCCCACGCGCAGCATGCGTATCACCAGAGGCGGGAACAAGCCCACGTTCTGAAACGCGGTGGAAACGTTCTGGCCTTCGGCGATCTGCTGCCCGGCGCGCTCCAGGCCCTGCCTGATCACCAGATTGCCGGCGATATCCTCGCAGGTCTTGATGCAATCGATGATGGTGATGCCGGCCGAATACATCATGGCGAAAATACTGGCGAAGCGCGACAGAATGATTTTGCGCAGGATCGGACCGAACAGCGGCAGGCGCAGCTTGAAATCGTCGAAACGGTAGCGGAACCCGGGGCTGCGCGCGAGGGCGAGCCTGATGCCGGCGATGGCGAGCACAGGCGCAATGAGCACCGCCCACCAGTAGTCGATGAAAAAGCCCGAGACCTGGATCAGGATGCGCGTCTGCAGCGGGATCGCCTGCCCCGTGCCTTTGATGAAGCCGACCATCTGCGGCACCAGGTAGATCATCAGGAACATGGTGACGACCAGCACCAAACTGCCGACAAAGGCCGGGTACATCATCAGCTTCTTCGTCTGGGTGACCAGTTCGTCCTCCCATTTCAGATCGTCTGCGAGGCTCTTCAGCACCTGGGACATGCGCCCGGTTTCTTCGCCCGCGCGGATCAGGCTGGCGAACACCACCGGGAACACGTCCGTATAGTCCGCCATGGCGGAGGACAGGTTGCGCCCGCCCTGGATGCTCTCGATCAGCCCGGATAGGACTTCGCGAAAGCGCGGGTTCTCGACGCTGTCGCGCAGGTCGGCAAGCGATTCGAGTATCGGCACGCCGGCGGCGGTCAGCTGTTCCAGGTGGAAACAGAAGTTGATCAGTTCGGGTCGTCCGATCGCGCCCCTGAACAGGCTCGCGCGCCGCCGCGCCGGCCCGCCGACGACGAGGTCCAGCCCCATGCGCTGCAGCCGCAACTCCAGGTCGGTCAGGTTGATCGCCTCGATCTGGCCCATGAGCGACCTGCCGCGGGCGTCGATTGCCTTGTAGGAGTACAGCGCCATGCGTGTGCGGGAGCGGCGGGCGCGCTACATGCGGTCGGTGAGATCCACCACCCGCATGAGTTCATCCAGTGTGGTCGTGCCTTCGAGGACGCGGCGCGCCCCGTCATCCGCAAGGGTGCGGAACCCTTTGGCGACGGCGGCGAGCTGCAGTTCGCGTGCGGTGGCGCGACGCGCGATCAGTTCGTCGATGTCGACGTCCAGCTTGAATATCTCCATGATCGCCAGGCGCCCGCGGTAGCCCTGGTAATCGCAATGGTCGCAGCCTACCGCGCGATAGACGGTGGGCGGGCGATCGACCTTGACCCCGAGCAGGCGGCATTCGGCCGAAGTCGCTGTATAAGGCTGGCGACAATGTTTGCACAGGCGCCGGATCAGCCGCTGGGCGATGATGCCTATCATATTGCCGGCCATGACCTCGGGGGTGACGCCGGTATCGAGCAGGCGCGGAAACACGCCCACGGCGGAATTGGTATGCAGCGTTGAATAGACCTGATGGCCGGTCATGGCTGCGCGAAACGCCATGACCGCGGTTTCCTCGTCGCGGATCTCGCCCACCAGGATCACATCCGGGTCCTGGCGCATGAGCGAGCGGATGCCGTTGGCGAAGTCCATTTTCGCAGCCTCGTTCACCGAGGTCTGGCGGATCAGCGTCATCGGGTACTCGACCGGGTCTTCCATGGTCATGATGTTGACCGTGTCGGAATTGATGTGATTGAGGATGGAGTACAAGGTGGTGGTCTTGC
>JACZJU010000009.1 GCA_014860395.1 Burkholderiales bacterium
CTTCGTAAACGGCTTGCAGAACGTCGCCATGCCCTGCTGCCATTGCTTTTCCCCGACCATCGCGAGTCGCTCGATGTCGGCGAAGTGTTTGGCGCCGAACTTGAGGTCCTCCCAGGCCGCAGCCGCTTCCCAGCCGTGAAAACCCGTCATGTCGAACAGCAGACGCAATTTTCCGTGCTCGCGGACGAGGCGCTCGAACTCGGGCACGAAGTGCGCGTAGTCCTCCTTTACCAGCTTCCCGCTGACGTGAACGACGAGAATTGTCCCGCCGCTTTTTTCATCGAATTGAATGGGCATTTCAGACTCCCTTCGTTCGCTTCAGGCCAACTTGTTTCCCATGTTGCTTCGCGCGTGCGCCGCCCGCTTCCGGCAGCGCCGGGACCGCGCGCGCCTTGAACGGTTTGACCGAACCGCGACGAAACAGTTTTGCGCACAGGCAGGGCGACGCTCCCGCCTTGCGCGCCCGGCGAGCCGCTTAGAAGCGGAATGCCCGGCGCAAGAAAAGCAGCCCCCGGAAATGAGCATTTCCGGGGGCTGGAATCCGCCAAACGACAAGGGAGGAGGAGGAGAAGCGGTTGGCGGGAGTAACAGCAGGATTTTCCGCCGTCGCATCCGCTTGTTCTGTGCGTTGGCACACGCAAGGAGATAATTTCCACGAATTGATCCTCCCTGTTCCGGGGCGCTTCCACACCGGCGCGCACACCTCGACACCTATCCATGGGCCGGCTTCAGACACCCTTGTTCAGTTCGGTTCTCCTGTGTGGCGCGCGTCGCCAACGCTTAGAGCCTATTTGAAAATGAGGGGATACGCCCCGATGGAAGTCCCCTCGGGGGACATCCCCTCAAACTCCCCTAAATCAGAGGCCATTTCTTTAATTCTGAAATGGCCTATTACTTCTTATCGCCCTTTGCCGCGTCCTGTATGTTTTTGCCGGCCTGCTCCATTTGCTCTCCGGCCTTGTCCATCGCGTTGTCGACCGACTTGCCGGCCTTCTCGGCCGGACCCTCTTTCTGCGGGCAGCCGGTCAGCCCCAGGATCAGGGCGCTCATCACCGTTGCAATCATCAATTTGTTGCCATGTTTCATTGCTTATATCTCCTTTGCGTTACCCGCGCGGCATTGAGCGGTGCGCACTGGATTTCGCATTCGCACGCCGCGCCTTTGGTATAAGTACGCCGAAACGGCGGCTCCTTCTGTACGCTGGCGTACACAGGGCCTGGCGCAACCCGGCGAGAAACCGCGTCGGCATGCCAAACGCTTTGTAGCCTGGAATGCTGCGGTTCGCCCGGCGAAGCCGATATGGTCGGGTTCGCTTTCATCCTTCGCGGGCAATCGGCGTATCCGGCATCAGCCGGCCGGCTCCTTTTCGGCGACGGCGCCTTCCCCCGCCGCGTCGTTCAATCGAAACACGCGGGTAGTACCGCTGGCGAACTCGCAGACCTTCTCGCCGACGCACAGGGAAATCGGCGCCGCCGCACCATCGCGTCCGCGCACCCTGAGCGCGTCGCGCGTCAGCCGCAGATCGAGTGAATGCCCGCGGTAGCGGATGCGCAGGTCGAGGCGCTCCATCTCGCGCGGCAATTCCGGATTGAGCCGCAGAACATCGCCTCTTACTTCGATGCCCGTCGACACGCGCTGAATCAGATCGACCGAGCCGGCCATGGCGCCCAGGTGGATGCCCTCCGCGGTGGTGCCCTGCTGGACGTCGTTCACGTCGCTGTGCAGCGCCTGCACGAAGAAGTCCATCGCGCGCTGCCGGTCGGAACGCGCCAGCACCCAGCCCAACGCCGCCCGGGACAGCGTGGAGCCTTGCGTCGAGCGGTCGGCATAGTAGGCGATGTTGCGCGGAATGGTCTCGTATTCGAACGGATAGTCGAGACGCTCGAACAGTTCGCCGAGTTCCTCGGCGGAGAACAGGTAGAACAACATCAGCACGTCGGGCTGTTTCGACAGCTTGTAGTGGTTGGCGCTGTCGTTCTCGCCCTCGAGAATGAGATCAAGGCGCTGAATATTGCCGTAGCGTGTGCGGTAACCCTCCCAGTCGAGCTCGCGCAATGTTTCGTAGCCCTCGAACTGGCTGATGATCCCTTCATCGTGGAAGGGCACGTACATTTTGCGGCTGATGTCCTGCCAGCGCGCGATTTCCTCCGCCGACAGGCGCAGCCGCGCCGAGAACTCGGCGCGACGCACCTCGGACAGCAGATCGAGGACCTCCAGCGCCCGGCACAGCACCCACACGGCCATGATATTGGTATAAGCGTTGTTGTTGAGGCCGGGCGTTGTTGCATCCGGATAGCCGTCGTGAAATTCGTCGGGGCCCATCACGCCGCGGATTTCGTAGCGCCCGCGCGCCTCGTCGAAGCTGGCGATGCTCGACCAGAAACGGGCGATATCCAGGATCAGTTCCGCGCCGTAGGCATGCAGAAACTCGACATCGCGCGTGACCTGGAAGTACTGCCAGACATTCTGGGCGATGGCGCTGCTTACGTGGCGCTGCAGATA
>JACZJU010000087.1 GCA_014860395.1 Burkholderiales bacterium
CAGCTAGGTGCGGTTATCGCTGCATTGGCAATTGGGCATAACACCAAAGCGGCGACAGCAAAAACCGCCTTCGACAAAGACTTCCATAAACAAAGTCCGATGCGCTTTTCGTCGCTGCGATTCATTTCAACCCTCCTTTTGGCTGCACCAAATTATGCATAATGGTGAAGTCTTAGACTTGCTGCGGACAAACGGGGCGCGCCCCTTTTTGCACTTGCGGACCGCGTACATTTCGAATCTAACCGCGCTGGCGCGCCCCGCGCATCGGGGGAGCGCCCTGATTTTCGGATGGGGGAATCCCCCATAGCCGTCCGCTCGGGCAGCTAAGCCGTGTCGAGCCCCGTGCCCATCTTCGTACTTACATAGCGCTCGCCGCCGAGCACGCAGCGGATGGCGACGAGCAGGGTTTCGGTCATCTCCTGCTTGCTGACGTAACCGTAGGCGCTGGCCTGGAACGCGCGCCGGCCCCGGGCGGGCGCATCGTGCATGCTGAGGACCAGCACGGGCAAGACCGGACGTCCATCGGTGAATCCACATGGGTATGGGGGATTCCCCCATCCGAAAATCAGGGTCCGCCCCGATTGCCGTGACGCGTCGGCGCCATTAACATCCAGCCGACTCTTCTTTCGAGACCCAAAATGGAAATCCATATTACGAAATGCGACAACGCACTGACTCTTGTCGCCTGGCCCCAGTCCGATGATGTCCAGTACGAGATCTGCACAATTCTCAGCGGCAATGGCAAATCGGTAGATGTGACGATTCCCATAACCGCTGGTGAATACCAGAGCGGAATTTCACTTAACGGCGTCGGCGCCCCACTAAGCGGGAGCTACCCGGTAAGTCTTCCTGCTGGAGGCTATACGCTGGCGGTTACGGGAGTCAATTGGGGCGGCCCATGGAACTTCTCGTTCACGCTCAATGGACAGAAATACGAATCGAGCAATGCCAGTGGCGACGGCGTGGTGTGGTTAGGCGGCAATGGGCTTAAGCCTCCGGCCAGCGCGATTACATTTCAGGTGCCCCAAGACCACGCCACCGCTCCGCCGAATATCACCACCCCGCTGGTGACCTCCGCAGGGCCTCCTGCCCACGCCGTGCTTGGTTATCTAAGCGGGCTTATAGGCACCTGGAACAGCCCCAGGGGCGAGAGCGCGACCGGATTCAACGTCATGCCGCTGCCGCAGCGCGATGCGCCGGGCGGATATGTGCTGAAGAACTTTCCGTACTACGAAGAAATCACCTTTGCCACGATTGCGGGCAGCGCGCCGAATCGTGGCGGCAATTTGACACAGAATTGCAACACCCTGTTTTACGAGCAGCGCGTGTACTTTGCGACAAACCCGACTGGTGATTCTAAATCCAACCCGGTAATTGACAAACTGGTCCACGCCGAGAACGGCGCGTGGCTGCATCTGGTGTACCAAGCGCAGCAAGCGGGACCTTATGGGCCTGGCACTGTTCCCGAGCCGACACCGCTTCCAACCCAGCCCCAGGCGACTGAATACGTCAAACAGGTCTCCGTCCCGCACGGCAACTCGATTCTCGCCGTGGGCAACGCGACGGTGTCGAAGGGCAACCCGACCTTTCCGGTTGCGAACCGCTCGGTCCCGCCATTCACCGACCCCAATGTGATAGACCCCAACACCTATTTGCAGAAGCAACTTGACGCGCTGAAGAGCAAAGGCGTCAGCGTCGTTGAGTGCGTGGCGATTCACCTAACAACCGACCGCGGCGTCAGTGGCAACGTCGCCGACATACGCTTCGAGCAGCGCCACGCGACCGTGGATCGCTACGACACGACCTGGTACATCGAGAAACTCAGCAACGGGACGACGCAATTGCAGTATTCGCAGACCATGTCGATGAAACTGCTGATCGGCGCGAACCTGGTCGACTTCATCCACGTCGACGCCAACACCCTTGTACCCGCCTAGTTCGCCGCCTGGACCTGCGGTCCAGGGAGGATCGCAGACACAACCGGGCAGCGTTCAGCCGCGGTTCGGCCGCCGTACGAACGCGGTCGGGGCCACAGCGTAAGTTAGCAATAGCTGGCGCGAAGACTACTTTCGCACACGCTTTTTTGGAGAACTAAAATGGAAATCCACATTACGAAATGCGACAACGCACTGACTCTTGTCGCTTGGCCCCAGTCCGATGATGTGCAGTACGAGATCTGCACGATTCTCAGCGGCAACAACTTTCCGGTAGATGTGAGGATTCCCATAAGCGCTGGTGAATACCGGAGCGGAATTCCACTCAACGGCGTCGGCGCGCCCCTGAAAGGGAGCTACCCGGCAAGTCTTCCTGCTGGAGGCTATACGTTGGCAGTTGCGGGAATCAATTGGGGCGGCCCATGGAACTTCTCGTTCACGCTCAATGGACAGAAATATGACTCGAACAATGCCAGCGGCAACGGCGTGGTGTGGCTAGGCGGCGATGGGATCAAGCCTCCGGCCAGCGCGATTACATTTCAAGTGCCGCCTTCGCCGCCTTTCGCGGTGCCGCCGCTCAACGACAAGGAAAAAGTCCTCGTCGACAAGATCAACAGCACGTGGAACAAGAAAATGGCCCTCGACAAGCTGCGCCGGCACCTGCAGGCCGCGGTCGAGGTCGAGCTCGCGACCATCCCGATCTACCTCTACTCGTATTACTCGATCCAGCGCACGGTCGGCGACAGTTCGAAAGCCGCCGACTTCCCGTACACGCGGCAGTCTCGGTGGGCCGACAAGGCCGGCGCGCTCATCATGAGCGTGGCGGTGGAAGAGATGCTGCACATGTCGCTGTCGTCGAACATCCTGTTCGCGCTTGGCCAGATGCCGGTCCTCTTCGGGAATTCCCCGAAGGTCTACCCCGCCAGCCTGCCGGGGCACTCGCCCGACGGCCCCGACGGCGGCCGCGCCACGATCGATCTTGCGCCGTTCAGCGAGGCGCACCTCAGGCAGTTTTTGCTGATCGAATATCCTGCGCCCGCCGGCGCGGAGCCAGAGGGCGAAAATTGGCAGACGATCGGCCAGATCTACTCGTACATCCGCTGCATCATCTCCTCGAAGTGGATAAGCGACAGCGACTTCAACGGAAACCGCAAGTACCAGATCCAGTCGGGCAATTACTCGCCCAACAGCATCGACACGGTCTACCCCGACGACTGCTTCGACAAGAACACACCCGCGCCGGCCGAGCAGCCTGGCTCCGCGTCCAAGGTCGCCAAATACGCCTCGCGCGGGGACAGCCATGTCGGCAGCGCCCAGCTCATCCAGATTTCGAGCTGCCAGGAGGCGATGGAAGCCATTGCCACCATCGATTTCGAGGGCGAGGGCTTCGATCACACGAGGTTCGATGATCCCTCGCAGGGAGAGCGCTCGCACTACTGGAAGTTCCTGACGCTGCAGGCGCACCTCGCCGGCTACTCGAAGACCGGCCCCGACATCGCGCCCTCGCCGCCGCCGCCCGATCCGGTCACACCAGCGATCACGAGCGACGATCTGAAGGGCGTGGTGTTCAACTTTCCCAAGAACCCGACGACCGCCTCGCCCGTTCCGGCCGGCAACACCGGCTATACCGGCGACTTCAACCGCGATATCGCGGATCTGTGCAGCGCGCTCTACACCTACATGCTCATCATGACGGAGACGCTGTTCAAAGTGCCGGATCCCCAGCAGAAGCTTTTCTTCAACCAGACGCTGCACATGTCGATGATCTGGATGCTGGACAAGTTCTGCCAGGCGATGCGGCAGGTGTACCTGAACGCGCCTGACACGCCGACCCCGATAAAAACAAAAACGGACCCCAACCCGCCCACTCCGCCGGGTATCCTGAACCCCCAGCCCGACGAACATCCGCGGCTCGCACCGACGTTCCAGAACTACCCGTTCGCTTCGCGCGCCAAGGCATGGAGCGAAATGGTTGAGCTGGCGACGACCATCGATACGAAATACAAAGGGCAGGCCCGCTACGACAGCGACATCGGGTACTACGTCGGGAAGATCACGGGCTATGTCAATAATTCCGGCGTGAGGGTCGGACCGGCGCTTCCCGACGTGCGCCAGTACTGGGCGTCTTGAATTCGATTTTCCACAATCCAAATCACCTCCTGACCTGAGGATCGCGACATGACTGACACCACCGCCAAGATGTTCCCCGGCGTACCCAGCTTCTCCAAATACCCTCCCACGGACGCCGAGCTCCAGCCCGGCGAGGTCCGCCACGCGTGTATGGGACTGAACCACTGCCAGGGTCAAGGCCGCCGCACGCTGTCCAACCCCGCTTATCCTGAGAGTAAGCTCCCCAACGCCTGCGCGGGTCAGGGCTACTGCTCGACCGCGCTCGCCAGCAACCCCGGCGACCCGGGGAACGGCCTTGTCTCCGACCACACATGCCACGTGCTGAACCAGTGCAAAAGCCAGGGCGGCTGCGGCCTCTACGGCACCTCCGACGAGCAGAACGCGCCCGGCGCCAACGACTGCCGGTCCCTCGGCTCGTGCGCCACGCCGATCAACGCCGAGCGCTTCAGCACCGACGGCGACAACCGCGGCAAGAGCGTATGGGTCCGTGCGCGGCAGAAGTTCGCGAGCGACGTCTGGCCTAGCCTCAGGGCGAAGAACGCCAAGCTCCCGGAGACGCCGCCTCAGGTGCCCGGCGCGACCGACAACGCCAACTTGTTCGCGTACGGCCCGACCATCGAGTGGATAGAGGCCAGCGGCAACGGCATGACCGCGTGCGGCGCCAGCGGTATGAGCGGCGCCGGGAGCTGCGCCTGAGGTGACCGGGTCTGCGACCCCGGATCGGCCGCTGTCGATGCCGGACCTTGGACTGGGAGTGGGGCTGCGCAACTGCCACTTCGGCCACATCCTGGCCGAGTCGCCGGCGGTGGACTGGTTCGAGGCGATCTCGGAGAACTTCATGGACTCGGGGGGGCGCCCCGGCCATGTCCTGCGGCAGATCGCCGAGCGTTACCCGGTGGTCCTGCACGGCGTGTCGATGTCCATCGGCAGCACCGCTCCCCTCGATCGCGGTTACCTCGCCCGTCTCAAGCGGCTGGCCGATGAGGTGCGCGCGGTCTGGGTGTCGGACCACCTGTGTTGGACCGGCATCGCCGGGATCAACAGCCACGACCTGCTTCCGCTTCCGCTCAATGACGAGACATTGCGGCACATCGTCGCGCGCGTGCGCGAGGTCCAGAACATCCTCGAGCGGCCGCTCATCCTGGAGAACCCCAGCACTTACATCGGCTTTCGCGACACCACCATCGCCGAGCCCGACTTCCTGCGCGCGCTGGCGGACGAAACCGGCTGCGGCCTGCTGCTCGACGTCAACAACGTCTACGTCAGCTGCTTCAACGCCGGCACCGACCCGGTCGCGTATCTGGACGCCTTTCCGTTCGAGCGCGTGGTGCAGATGCACCTCGCCGGCCACCAGAATTGCGGCACACACCTGATCGACACCCACGATGGGCCGGTGTGCGATGCGGTCTGGGAGCTGTTCCGGCTGGCGTGGCAGCGGAGCGGCGGCGCCTCGACGCTGTTGGAGTGGGACGGCGATGTGCCGCCGTTCGAGCAGGTGCACGACGAGGTCCTGCGCGCGCGTGGCTTCATGGAAGGGGCATTCGATCGCTCCCGCCTCACCGGCAGCGCACCCGCGCGGGAAGCATCCATCTCGACGCCCGTGGACTTCCTCGTGCCCGGTGTCATGGAAAGCAACCGGCTGGAGGCGGGGTGAATCCCGGGCTGCCCGGGCTGCAACGCTGGATGCTCGACGCGCTGCTCGCGCCGCGTCGCACCGAGGGCATCGACGCGCGGCTGACCGCCTCGCCCATGCTGGACGCGCGCGCCCGGCTGGCGATCTACCAGCGCAGCTACATCCTGCGCCTGGTGAAATGCCTGGCCGAGCAGTTCCCCGCGCTCAGGCACGCCCTGGGCGCGCCGCTGTTCGACGACTTCGCGCGCGAGTATCTGGCCGCCTGCCCGTCCGACGCGTACACGCTCTACGAGTTGGGACGCCGCTTCCCCGGCTGGCTGGAGGAGTCGCGTCCGGACCGGGAGCTGCCGCCCGACGAGCGCGAGGACTGGATCGACTTCATGGTCGACCTGGCCCGCTACGAGCGAGAGCTGTTTCGGCTGTTCGACGCGCCTGGCCACGAGGGCGGGGTCTGGCCGACAGTCGACGTGCCCGACGCGCGCCTCGTGCTCCAGCCGTGCTTCGCTCTCGCTCAGTACCGCTACCCGGTCGCCTGGTACTACCATGAGGTGCGGCACGAGCGCTCGCCCGCGTTCCCCCCCGCACATCCCTCCTACGTCGCCATCGCGCGGCGGGACTACCTCACGGCGACCTTCCCGCTCAACCCCGTGCACTTCCAGTTCTTGTGCGCGCTGCACAAGCTGGGCTCGGTCGACGAGGCGCTGCAGGCGGTCGCGCTGGAGGTCGAGCGCCCCCTGGCCGAGGTGCGCCGGTCCTGGGACGACGCGGTGCGCGGGCCCTGGATCCAGGCGGGGTTTTTTGTTGAGCGCGAAGGCGAGATCTAAGAGCCTATTTCAAAATGAGGGGACATGTCTCCCCTAAGTCAGGGGCCATTTCTTTAATTCTGAAATGGCCTCTAAGAATGCTGAAAAGCAGAAAGTTGTGTCACGGTAAAACATAATGATAGCAAATCGACTTCTCGGAGGTTCCAGCTATGAAAGACCTACCTGTCAGCGGTATTCAATTGTTAAGCAAGGAAGCGGCAAGCCAGGTTGATCTGGGTCCGTTGACGCGACTTCAGGGGACATGGCAAAGCCCGGCCAGTCCGAACCAGGGATGGAATGTGATTGCGGTGCCCGGTCCTGCGGGCGATGGCTTTGTGCTCGAAATTATTCCTTACCAGGAGACACTCACGTTTTCTCCGGTCGTGGTCGCAGGAAACCGGGGGCCCTTTGTCGGGGGTAATGAAACGGTACAGAGCATCGTGGGCTTGCTCTACGAACAAGTGATCACCAGTGTTTGTGACAATGCGCCCTGCAAGCAGAGAGGTTTTCCGAGCGGCACGCAAATACATGCCGAAACAGGACTATTCCTTAACCTCACGAACCAGGGTGCCGGATTCGGCATTGCGCGGCTGTCTACCATTCCGCACGGAAATTCCCTGTTGGCCTTGGGTAATTCAAGCCAGACAAATAATCCGGGCACTGGCTTTATACCTGACAATTCCACGCTTCCGCATCCGAATCCGAACCCGGGACTTGACGGATATTTTGATCGGTATGGCCCGCCTTTCTTGTTCCCAAATTTCGACACCGGCAATCCCAATGCATTTCTGCGGACGGCCATCTCGGCGCAGAGTTTCAGTTCGCTGACCACGCTCGAGTTTTCGACCGCCAATGCCACCGGAGGTGTGCTGAATATCCCCTTCATCAAGAGCAACATCGACACCACTCAAGTCGATGCGACATTTTGGATTGAAGAATTAACGGGGGGCGGACTTCAACTGCAATATTCGCAAAATATCAACCTCGTATTTCCGCCGACCGGATCTAAAGTCCCGGTGAACTGGCCGCACGTCACGGTCAATACTTTGCGGCCCAGGTAAGCGGCTCGTGAACGTCGTTGAAACGAGCTGCTGTGCCGGCATTGCCCGCATTCCAGGGCAGAAGAGGACGCTACCCTTTGTTTTCTGCCTGTTAATTTAGAATGGGATACCTCAGCGTGGCCCCTTTGATCCTGGGTTTGGCGCTGATCGAGCGCTGCCGGGCATAGTCGATACAAGGGACGCGCTCCTGTTCGGCTTCCGCACTGCACATTCTTGGAATCTAACCCCTCCGGCGCGCCCCGCGCATCGGGGGTGCGCCCTGATTTTGGCATGGGGGAATCCCCCATAGCCGTCCACTCGAACAGCTAAGCCGTGTCGAGCCCCGTGCCCATCTTCGGACTGACGTAGCGCTCGCCGCCGAGCACGCAGCGGATGGCGACGAGCAGGGTCTCGGTCATCTCCTGCTTGCTCACGTAGCCCTTGGCGCCGGCCTGGAACGCACGGCGGGCCCAGACGGGCGCATCGTGCATGCTGAGGACCAGCACGGGCAGGTCCGGATAAGCCGCGCGGATTTCCTCGACCAGGGCGAGGCCATCCGCGTCCACGAGCGACAGATCGGCGATGACCAGATCGGGGCGGGACAGCGCGATCGCCTCGAGCCCCTCGCGCTGCGTGGCGGCTGCGGCGCAGACGCTGAGATCGGGCTCGTTGTCGATGAGTGCGCTCAGCCCGCGGCGCACCAGGGCATGGTCGTCGACGATCAGGATGCGCCGCCTGGCCGGCGGTGCTGGTGTAGCGTCCTTGACGCGCATGGCTCAGTTCGGCTCGAACCTATTCCTTGTTCCAGTCCAAACAGTATGCTTTGCCGGGGACGCGAAAGAATCAGGGCAGCGCCCTGATTACGGCATGGGGGAAACCCCCATGCGGGAGAAACAGGTAGGGGAATCCGGGATTTAGCCGGCGCCGCCGGTTTCAACCCACAGGGTGGCGCGGCGGGCCAGCTCGGCGGCCGACTCCAGGCCCAGCTTCTGCTTGATGTGTTCGCGGTGGGATTCGATCGTCTTGACGCTGAGATTCAGGGCTTGCGCAATTGCGCGCGTGCTGCGGCACTGACCGATCAGGCGAAACACTTGCAGCTCGCGGTCGCTCAGCGCGTTCAGGGGCGAGTCTGTTTGCAGCGTGCGCCCGGCGACGAATTGCGTTGCAAATTGCGCTTTGAGCTTGTCGCTAATATACGTCTCGCCGCCGAGCACGCGACCGATGGCGACGAGCACCGTGTCGTCGAGCTGTTGTTTGTTGACGTAGCCGCGCGCGCCGGCCCGCAGCGCGCGCTCGGCATACAGCGCTTCGTCGTGCATCGACAGCACCAACGCCGGGATCTGCGGGTGCTGCGCTTTCATCTCCTTGATCAGTTCCAGGCCGTCAGCCCCGCCGAGCACCAGATCGACGATCACCAGATCGGGCGAGTGCTCGCGGATCGCCGCGAGCGCGGCCGCGCAGGTGGCGGCTTCGGCGCAGACGGTGAGGTCGGATGAGGAATCGATCAGGGCGGCCAGCCCGCGGCGCAGCACCGGGTGGTCGTCGACGATCAGGATCGCCTTCCTCGCCGGCGGCGCCGGCTCAGCGCTCGTTGGGGGCATGGCCAGAACGCTCGCAGGTGGCGGGTGTGTCAGGCAGAGGAAATGCGCAGGTGAGCGCCGTACCACGCGGGCTAAGAGAACGCACCTCGAAGACCGCGCCGATGACGCGCGCCCGGTAGGCCATGGTTTGCACGCCGATCCCGCCAGTTTGCAGCGCCTCCTCGGTCACACCGACGCCATTGTCGCGCACGCTCAAGAAGCCCTGCCCGTCTTTGCTGCCCAGGCCGATTTCGATCCACTCCGCGCGTCCGTGGGCCACGGCGTTGTGCATGGCTTCCTGCGCGATGCGATACAGGTGCACCTCGACCTCATGCTCCAGCCTGGGAAAGGGAGCATCACACTCGAGCGCGCAGGAGACGCGAAACAGGTGCCGGACGGTCAGCGCCAGTTCTCCGAGCATCCTGGCAAGGCCGGCCTCTTTCAGGCCGGCCGGGCCCAGACCGTGCGCAAGGTCGCGCGCCTCGCCGATAGCCTCGTTCAGTAGCTTGGTGATCTCGGCGGCTGCAGCAGACCCCTCGGCATCGGACTGGGCCATCAACCTGCTGCACAGCGTCGCGCTCAGGGCCGCGATGCCGGCCAGGGTCTGGCACAGGCCGTCGTGCAGATCGCTTTTCACGCGCAGATTCTCGCGATCGGCGATATCGAGGCTGCTCTCCAGCCGCTTGTGTCCGGTGATGTCCCGTGCCGTGGCGTAGATGCGCATGCGGCCCGGCACCGGGTGCGCGTTCCATTGCAGCCAACGATACGAGCCGTTCTGGTGGCGGTAGCGGTTCTCGAAGAATATCCGGTCGGCGCCGCGCGTGAGCTTGGCAAGCTCAGCTTGCGTCGCCTCGCGGTCCTCCGGGTGCACGAAATCGAGAAATGGCGTGGCCTCGAGTTCCTGCAGCGTCCATCCCAATGTGCTCGTCCACGCCGGGTTCAGGCGCTTGAAGTGGCCGTCGAAACCGGCAATGCACAACAGGTCGATCGAATGGGCGAAGAAATAGTCTGAGTCAAGCTCGGCGCGCTCGCTCTGTGCGGACCGCGATCGCGGGTTCTTCGGCTCCCCGTCGACGCTCACCAGGGGTTCGATCAGCTCAGTCCGGGCGGGGTCTTTCTTATTCATATTCGAGCGCCAGTTTCAAAAAAACAATCTTGCTGGAAAGACGTGCTTAGCGTAACACGAACACGCACCTCGTCAAGCGCCAGCGCCGCCGGCTCGCCGGCAACGGATGTGGAACATGGGCCCGGACTGCACATATGGGCCTTATGTTCATGTTTGCTTTCGTCTCCTCGGAATATGACCGCGATCCGAGTGAGTCTTGGGCGAAATTATCGGTTAATTACCGAGCAATCTATTCCACCAACCAGCGCAAAGCAGGCGCTTCCCGCGCCCCGGCCGCCCCGGCGCGGGGCTGTAACGTCGGAATGGCTTGACAGCGTGCTGGCGCTTTTGTAGCCTGCTCGCGCAACCGGTGGCCAAGCGTCACGAACAAAAACGCGTGCGCCGATACTAAAGGGGGGAGGGAGCATGACACATTGCCAGCGTGCGGGCGCACCCGCTTTCGTGGCCGGAGACCTCGATGCGATCGCGTCGAGCGAATACCTGCGCCGGCCCCCCGATCGAGTCTCTACAGCCAGGATGGCGCTCGCGCGCTGCGGCTGGCTGATCGCGCTCTGCGCCCTGCTCTCCGGCTGCATGGGGAAAAGCGCGATCAAGAGCGTCGAATCGCCCGAGCGGCCCGTCGCGCTCGCGTCCTCTTATACGGCGGCGCAAAAGAGCGCCGACGAAGCCGAATACCAGAAACGCATCCTCGCCAGTGACCTGGCGGGCGCGCGCGTCATGCGCGACCTCGTCGCGCAAAGCATCCGCCGCGAAATCGAGGCCGTCTATCAGGAGTTCGAGTCCGCGCTGTTCGCCAAGCGGGCGGCCTTCGACGTCGAGACGGACATCTTCGAGCTGCTGCTCTCCACGGCGACCACGCTCACCGGCGCGGAGCGCGCGCGCACCAACCTGTCGGCGCTGCTGACCGGCACCAAGGGCGCGCGGCTGTCGGTGGACAAGAACGTGTTCGCCGAGAAGACCTACAATGTCTTGGTGTCGCAGATGCGCGCTGCGCGCAGCACCGTCACCACGGCCATCGTGGACAAGCTCGCCCGACTCGACGTGAACAACTATCCGCTGGCCGAGGTGGAGTTCGACCTGATGCAGTTGTTCAACGCCGGCACCCTGCACGAGGCCCTGGTAGAGCTTTCGACGCAAGCGGGCAAGGAGGCCAAAGAGGCGGCGGTCAAACAGGCTGGCGTGGAGAAGGACGCCCAGGAGTACCGCCTGCTGCGGCAGACGGTCACCCCGGACGAAGTGCAGGCGATTAGCGCCATCCGCACGCGGTTCAACCAGTTGTTCAGGGCGAAAGACGTCGCCACGGCGAAAGCCGTCCTGAAGCAGGCCGACCCCTCTGCTCCCGCCGATCTGTCCGACGAGGAAGTGTGGCAACGCCTGGACCGCGAGATCAGGAAAGCGGGAAGCGATCCCGCGCGGCTCAAGCCGCTGGCGAAATTTTTCGGCATCGAGGGATGAGGAGGCGAACATGCTCAAAGACACGGTGGACGGCACATTCACGTTGGCCAAACAGAGCGACGTGATCGCCAACGGCGAGCAGGCGAACAACATGCAACTGGTCGCCTATGCAAAAGGCCAGGCGGTTACGAACGACGCGAGCTTCGAAGAGGTGCCGCTCGGGCAGGACATACCGCCGCTGCAGCTGATCGAGGTTACGGGCGATATCGCCGCCATCACAAAGGCGCAGAAGGCCACGGGCAGGACGCTCGTCTTCGACAACGAGGTGTTCGTCGAGAGCGAGGTCAGGAGGGTGGCGGGGTTCCGGTGAACCTGCGGCGCGGCGGCAGCCGGGCCCAGACCATTGTCTCCGGGCGACGCCGCTAGAGTCCGACGCTGCCGGCTTCTCGCAAGGGCCGCGGCAGCGGGATTGCCTTTCGTATCGTTTGGTCCGGGTAGCGCAAGAGAAAACGGAGGACCGCTTGCTGCAGTAGTCTGCCCTGGTCTCCTTCGGTCTGGCACTGACGCGTTTGTTAGCTCACCTACGACCTACATCTCGGGATGATCGAACGTCATAATTTGCCTTGGACAGTTTTTTGGGCAAGCGTGAATGTGTATCGTAATTGATGGTTCGAGATAACAAGAGGTATGCGTATGATTTCGTCGTGAGCTATTGAAGGATTCTGTGCGGACGGCTTGATCGTTTCTTGCCAATTGATCTGCCCAGCTTCGAAATTTGTTCCAATCTCCTCAAGAAAGGAATCCTTGAATGAACAAAACGATGCGTTATGTACTCGGATCTGCGCTGATTTGCATGTCGATTTCCAGCATGGCCGAAGGCGTCCAA
The DNA here is from genome assembly GCA_014860395.1 of Burkholderiales bacterium. GTDB lineage: Bacteria > Pseudomonadota > Gammaproteobacteria > Burkholderiales > SG8-39 > 2-12-FULL-64-23. The sequence continues at coordinate 12,528 of JACZJU010000087.1, forward strand.
CAAAAACCTTCCGCTTCCACTCCCCCTCCCCCGGTGATCAATTGCAGTGCGGCTCAAACAGGCGATTCGCCACCGATGCCAAACAAGATCGACAGTACATGCGCAAGCATGCCTAAGGATATTCTTGGCAGCGGCGATACGCAGTCAGATGCAGACCAGTATTCCTGGCTTACTTTTATTGCGGCAAACTGGCCGGTAGATCCGAAAACCTGCTCCGCTGACACCGCGGCCAGCATCCTGACTTCCGCGCAGAATCCTACTTGGCTGAGCTTTTTGACTGACGATGATGTATTTGTCGCTTCCGGTAAACCCGCCGGGTGGTGCGCTCAGCCAACTTCATCCAAGAGTAAAGAAGTTGCTGCAGCGCTTTCCGCGCAGCAGCAAAGCCGAATAGCGCAGCTGCCGCCCGTTGTACGCACGCTAGCGCAGGCCCATCCTGAAGTAAGGCTCTACTTGCACTATAGCGGCAAGAGTCAAGCGCTAGTTTCAGCCGCGAGCGCGGCCGATAGACCGATTTCCAAACAGCTTCAGCAAATCCTGGATGCCACGGCTCAACCCGTGACCGACCAGAACGGCCGGTTTGTCCGCTATGCCGTGTATATGAACGCCGATGAATACGGCTACATCAAGAGCAAAAATCTATGGAACAAAGCCGGCCAAAAGGCGGCAGGTAACTTGACGTTTCCGAGTTCGAATGCAAGCACGATCGGCGCGATGGAATTCAAGTCGGCTTGGAAGGTCTTAGGCAAGAACGATGACCCTTCACGATTCTTCACCCAAATGGCCATTGTTTACAATGATGAAAATGGTAGTCCTAGCCCGGGGCCTAATCCTGTGACGGTCGGTCTTGTTGGCTTGCACATTACCCACAAGACCCAGCGCCAGCCGCACTGGCTTTGGTCCACCTTCGAACAGGTTGACAACGACACGCGCTCTTTTTACAACCCCGATTGCCTGGCAAAGGTATGCCCGCCGAATATGGAGACAGCGCGAAAACCCTACAAAGAGTTGAATTCTGATGGTAGCCCGCACAATAAGCCCGTACAAGTTGTACCGTTCAACAAAGCTCCTACCAATCCAGCGATGAATGCGGTATTTCAGGACTTGCTTAAAGGTACGCCGTGGACGTATTACAAGCTGGTTGGCACGCAATGGGAGGGGGGCTTCGGTGCACAACCCAAGCCGGCGAAACTCGGTAATTCGGTTTTGGAAACCTTCGTGTCGGACACGAAGCCTTATAGCTGCATAGGGTGCCACAAGATGGCAAACGACATTCCCGCAAACTTTACCTCGGATTTCAGCTTCATCATAAACGCCAAGCAATAAGAGCTGTCTTCGACAAACGTGACAGACGGGCCGAGGCCAACGCGAGGCAAACGGAGGCAAACGGAGGCAAACGAAACCGGAAAAACGCGGACAAACGGGATAAACCGAACGGCGGCAAACGAGGCAAACGGGTCAGTTCAGGCTCGATTTATTTTATGATATTGAACGTGCGCCAGGTTCAAGATCGACGGCGGGCAGTATTTGAAGGCAAAAGGGCCTATGCCCTAAACTGCCCGCATCCTTGCACCTTTGGACGATAGGCCTATTCTTGCCTAAGCGTGGCGCGGATTTTCAAGGTGTTGGCCAACCATAGAAGCAAGCTCTGGCCGACAATGGCGTAGCCGACTATCCACAGAGAAGTCTGAAGTACCAGGTTTTCGAAGCGCGATTTGACGTCAGGCGGCCGCAAACATATCGGCCGCGATAGTTGACAGGGCTGTCGTTGCGCAGCTTACAACCCGCTTTCGCGTATGAGGATGCCTGAGCCCCAGCGGAAAAAACGGCCCAGCAGGCTGCTGCGTCCGCCGTCGATGTGGGCGACGAGCGGTGTCATCTGACCGTCTCCCCGATATCCCGGCGCCTTCAGTGTCACGCGGTAAATCGCCTCGTTTGGGAACAACCCGCCCCTGGCTTCCTGTCGCACGGCAATCTGGCCGCCATACGGCGAAGCGAGCATCGGCTCGGGCAGGTTCCTTGTTGCTGTCTCGTCTATTCCGGTTACCACGGCGTCCAGCGATTCGGCATCCGGCCTGTGCGTCACGAGCTTGGCGTGTGCGCCAACCTTGATTCGCTCGACCTCGGTTTCGTTCACATACACCTGTGCCGAGGTGCCGTCCCTTCCCAGCACCAGGCCAAGCTTGCGTTTCGCCGCCACCCATGCGCCGGGATAAAGCCCCACGCCCAGGTCACGGAAAATACCGTCGTGGGGCGCCGTGACCTTGAGTCTATCCATGTCGTCGATCTCCGCCGAACGCTCCGCCTCGGCTACCGCGAGCTCCTGCTCCAGGACGTGGATCTTCCTGAACAAACTGGTGCTGCCTACCGAGCCGGCAAGCTGCGCCTTGATCCCTTCGATGCGGCTGTCGATGGCCGTGAGCTGCGACTGCGATTCCGGGGACTCGAGGACGAACAACACGTCTCCTCTATGCACGGACTGACCTTCTCTAACCATAATCTTTTCCAGCCGCGCCGCCGTCGGAGGATATAGACTGGTGTAGGGGTCCGCCTGCAAGTAGCCCTCAGCGTCGATGGTGAAATGCCAGGGAAGCGCAAGCCAGAGCAGCATCAATGCAAAGAGTGCAATGCTTCGCCAAGATGCGAAATTTCCCTGCCATTGTTTCCTCATGTCCCACCACATTTGGGCTTCCCTCCATATTGGCAGCACCACGAACCAGCCTATCTCGACCGCGAACAGCGCAATGCCGGCGGCCTTGAAAAAGAAATGGTAGACCGCGATGGCAATTCCGGTGAAAAGCACCAGCCGGTAAAGCCAGGTGGTATATGCATAGCCGAGCAGCCAAAACTTCTTCGATTCGAACTCCGGCTCGGGAATATCCTTCTCGACCCCCAGTATCCAGCGCCGCAACTGCCATTTGCCAAAGGCGAAACTGCGCTGCTGCACGTTCGGCATGTCTACCGCATCCATCAGCAGATAGTAGCCGTCGAAGCGCATGAACGGATTCAGGTTGATGAGCAGCGTGCTTATCCAGGTGACCGCGGCGAGCACGTAGGCTGCGCTTTTAAGGGGGCCATCGGGAAGGAAGCTCCAGGAAAAAAGGGCAATCCCCGCCAGACACAACTCCGCCGCTACTCCGGCGCCGTCTATCGCCAGTCGCGCGCGGCGCGAGGCGAGCTTCCAGCCCTCCGAGGTGTCCGTATAGAGCAGCGGCCACATCACCATGAACGCAATTCCCATGGTCGGTACGCGCAGCCCGTAATGTTTGGCGGTATAGGCGTGCGCCATTTCGTGCACGGACTTGGTCAGCGCCAGCGCAAGCCCGTAATAGACCGCGCCCTCCCAGGAAAAGAAATACATGAAAGTCTTGCTGAACTCCTCCCACTGGTTGGCGACGCGGACCAGGCCGACCAGGGAAAGCACCCCAATCCAGAAAAAAAAGGACGGCCGGAACAGGAACCCCAGGTGCGGTAGCGTCCGCAACAGGAAGGCTTCCGGCTTGAGCAGTGGGATGCGAAAAAACAGATAATGATGCAGCAGCCACTTCCAGGCCGAGAGTTTGCGGCTGGCCGACGTCTTCAGCAGAACGTCGCGCAGGCCCCGAGAACTTGTCCGGATCAGCTCGTTGTGCTGAAGGAACTGGACCAGGGAAAGGACATCCTCCAACTCGATGTCCAGCGGCGTATCCGAGCAAACTGCAGCGCTCAAATCTTCCGCCGGCATGCCCTCCCTCCATCTGGAGAGCATTTCGAACTCGAGCCAGCCGACGCGGAAGAAGCTGTTGCGGACGGGGTCGTACAGATTCCAGTAAGGCGCGCCATCCCTGCCGGGCGGCGCGGCCTGCAAGGATATGTCTTCGCGCAAAGCGGGTAGAAAGACGCGGTCCAGGGTAGGTGAAAATCCCATTTAGTCCGATTGGATTATTGAACGTCGACTGATGAAACGGGGCGGGAAAGTCTACTAGCTTTGTTTTTGCAAGTCGAGGTTTTCAGCGTGAATAGGGTAGTGCAAAAAACGGAAAGGAAATATTCTTGGCGCCTGTCCTTGCGGATTCCTCCCGATAATCGATCAGCCGCTTTATCGGTTTCAACCGGGCTGAACGCCGGGCTATCCCGACTCTACGCAACGCGCAACCACATTGGCACGCTCTGTCTGCATATTTGGAAATTGAAATGAACAGCGATCTGGACGAGTTAAAAACAATAACACTGGAAATTGTCAATCCGGAAAGGTCGCTCATCGACCTGATTCCGCAAGCGACGGCCCTGCGGGATCTATTCGAAAGACGGGCGAATTTTCGCATTGATCACGAGCGCAGCATTGCGGCGGGGGAAACCCGGCTCAGCAGCGGCCTCGCCATTTCGCCAACCCTCGCGGCCATGTGCTTGCGCGAGTCATTCCGTACGCTCGCATTTATCCGGGGGTTGAATCAAGCGATAAACGACGCCATGGCAATGCGTCCCGGCCGTCCGGTCCGCGTCCTGTATGCCGGCTGCGGCCCTTATGCCTTGCTGGCCGTGCCGTTGATGACAGTGTTTCCCCGGGAGCAGCTTGTGTTTACGCTGCTGGAGGTACACCCGGAAAGTCTCGACCGCGCCCTGACGCTGATCGACTCATTCGGCCTCGCCCATTGCCTGGACAAGGCCTTGTGTGCGGACGCCACCCGCTACCAGATCCCGGCGGACAGCAAACCCGACGTCATCGTCAGCGAAACCATGGCCGTCTGCCTGCACAACGAACCGCAAGTCAGCATAGCCCGGCGCTTGCTGGTCCAGGCGCCCGATGCGCGGATGGTGCCGCAGTCGGTCAGCGTGGAAGTGTGTTTGCTCAACGAGGCCAGAGAACATGTTTTCATGCCCGCCGATCACGTCGGCGAAATTCCGCTACCCGAACGCGACCGGATACATCTGGGGAAAATCTTCGAGCTGGACGCCGCCAGCATCCGCAGCTGGGAAAATGTCGAGGGCGGCCGTCTGCCGGCAGGCAGCGTGAAAATTCCATCGCCCCTGGAAAGCCGGTGCCAGCCGCATCTGCTGACCAGGATCATCGTTTACGGTAAACATTGTTTGCAGGATTACGATTGCAGCCTGACCGCGCCACAACGCCTGTCCGGTAAACCGACGTTCGCAGGCGGCGAGACTTTGCGATTTCATTATAAGTTGGGACCGCACCCCGAATTGGCTTATGAAGCGACGAGCTGAGGACACAGAGGATAAAATCGACACACCAACAAGCAACCAAAAACTCGCGGACCGAAAATAATCAGGAGAATCCCATGCTTTCAGGCAGTCTGAAACTTCCGGCTGGTTTGAGTTTGCGGCCGATGAGCGCATCGGACAGCGTCTTTATTGAATCCTTATATCGAACTACCCGTGACGATTTGCGCATGCTCGACGCGGAGGAAGACTTTATCGAGGAGTTCATCGATCAACAGCGGCGCGCCCAGACCCAGGGTTACGGCGACATGTTCCCAAACGCCATGTACTTTGTCGTGGAATACCATGGCGAGCGCATCGGTCGCGTGGTATTGGATTTCGGCCAAAACGAAATACGGGTGATGGATATCGCGCTGATTCCCGCCGCACGCGGCAAGGGTTACGGCGGCCAGGTGCTTCAGGCGGTGCAGGTAGTCGCCGGCAAAGTCATGACGCCGGTATCCCTCACCGTGCGTTTCGATCACCTGCGTGCCAAACTGCTTTATGCGCGTTTGGGGTTCGCCGTGGAAGAAGCGCAAATACCGTTCGAACGCATGGTCTGGTACCCCTCCGCCTCCGGCATTTACAACACGGCCAAGTAGGGCGCGGGAGCGGGGCGCATTCGATCAATGCGTCTCAAGGCGGCGAGACTGGCCAAGGCGCAAATGTTCCAGCAATTGGTAGGGCTCGTTCAGCCAGCGGGCCTCCAGTTCCAGCATTTCCGCATCGGCGGCGGCGCGCTTTTCCGCGGCATCGGCTTGAAACGCCGCATGGCCTTGTTTCGAATGGCGGCGGCCTACGGCCCGCAGAATTTCGTGGTCGAGATGGCTTAAATCCACGCCGAAATGCCCGGCTAGCCGGGTCTCCAGCGCTTCCGGCAATTCGGAATAATTCAACAGCAGGCCGTTGCCGTGGCGCGCCATGGCCTGCCGCGCCTGCTGCAAAACGCCGGACATGATCCAGGCGCCATGCCCCAATGGAAAGTTCCGCAATTCATCGGGCGGATGCAGTCCGTGGCCGGCCATGGAACCCGGCACCAAATGCCAGCCCGGCATACGCCGGTGCGACACCAGCACCTCCAGCGGATCGCGGTACAGAAATATCCAGGGCGTGCCGGGAAATGCCGAGAGCAGGCGGTCGATATGGGCCATGTGCCAGCAATCGGTTTTCAGGAAAAGGCTGGCGTCGCCTTCCCGGCGTGCCTGTCCCATGGCGGCGAGCAACGCCCGCACCGTCTCCACGCCGCTATCGCGCACCGGCCATTGCAGCAAAGTGTCCAGCGGTTCCGGCTCCGACAGCACCACGCTATCGGGCAAAGCCGCCAGCCACTGCGCCGCAAGCGTCGAGCCGCAGCGGCTCATGTGGAACACCATGCCTTTCAGCGGCAAGCCGGGATGGCTGCGCGCCCGCTGCCGCAGCAATTCCAGGCCGCTCTGGCGGCGGAACAAGCGGTTGAACGGCCTGGATGCCAGTTTTTGCAAGGTGTCGTGGCAGAACGGCTCGATAAACCGCTCGCCGCCCATGTAACCCCAGTCCACCGTGGGCTGCTCGCCGCGGGCCGCCAGGAACAGCGGCAACCAACCGAGCAGCGAATCCTCGTCCGTCACGGCAGCTTCCTGTCAGACCAGGCCTTGCGCCCGGCGCGCATGGCCTGCAGCACATCTTGTTCGTCCAGTTCGAATGCCGATGTCTGCGCCAGTTGACGCACCGCGGCGATGAACTCGCTGGCATCGGTCAGGCCGAACAGACGCGCCTGCAAAACAGGATCGTCTTGTACAAACTGGCGCAGGGCCCGAAGAATATCGTCAGTTTTATTCGCCATGTCAGGCCGCGGAGCATCAAGCCTTCAGCAATTCCCGCAGCCTATCGTCCAGCACGCAATCGAGCACCATATGCACGCGTTCGGTTTCGCCCCGGTTGGCAAAGCTGTGCGGCTTGCTGAAGTCGGCGTACCAGCATTCGCCCGCCGCCCAATGGTGGCTGACGCCGTCGATACGGCATTCCACATCGGGGTTGGTGGCTACCACCACATGGATGCGCACCTCGGCGTGATCCAGGCTCAGCATGGGATCGCAATGTTCCTTGATAAGCGCCCCGGCTCCGAGCCGCAGCAGCCGAACCGACACCAACGGGCATTGAAAGGCCGCCAGCACTTGCCGGAAATAATCGCAGCTGCGCAGCAGCGGCGTGTCTTCCTGGTCTGTTTCGTTCGCAATCGAGAAAATGGGGATAGGGCTGCCGGGCACGGCGCGCAGCGGCACCACGCTCCAGTCTCCCTCGTAAATGCGCTGGTTGAAGTGATTCTGCCAGGCCTCTTGGGGCACCCGGGCCAGGTCCGCGTGCAGGCGCGCGGCATCGAACTGCAAAGGCAGGCGCAGGGCGGACGGATTCATCTTATGCAAACCCGCGTATTCAGCCGAAAATCACCTGATAAAAAGCCCCGCGGCCGTCGGTGCTGGCCGGCGGGATAATGCGGTTCACGTAGACGCCCTCCAACCGCCAGGCGTCTTCGCCGTCCGCGCGCAGGGCATAGCAACCGTCGGCCAGACTAGGGGAGTCCGGGCCGTGCAGCAGCACCTTGAACGGCGTGCGCTTGGAATTGGGGCCGGCGGCCAGCGGGCTTTCTTTTACCTCGATGACCTCCAGCGCCAATTCTCCTTCGCCTGCCTCCACCGTCAGGGTTTTTCCTTCGCGCGCGGCAAACGGCGCGCTGGTCAGCGTATCCAGCATCGTAGGTATCGTCTCTAGACGAACAGGCGCGCCCAAGGGCGCGCCTGTTTTGGTCCGGCGCGTTCTAGTTGCGGCTGGGGAAAATTCCAAACATGGCGATGCAGAAGCTGAGCGCCAGGTAAGGGTTCATCACTGACACGGGGCTGGCCTGAGTGGGGTTGTTGGGGGCGACGGTCACCGTGCCGCTACCGCCGCCGCCGGATACGCCGCCGAGGGCAATGGTGGTCGTTGGCGCCGGAGTCGCCGGTGCGAATATCGTTTGGCCGCCTATGGGTTTTTGTGCCGCGATGTATGAACCGTCGGTAAGGCTGCCAGTTGTGGCAGTCGGGTTGGTGGAGGCGCGTACTTCCACATTACTTCCACCCGATGGCGTAAACGTCGCCGCGTGGGTGTGGGTCGCCAGGGGCGTCTGCGCGGGGGTCAAGGTAACGTAGTTCGCCCCGCTCTTCTGGCCGATAAGCACAGGATCAAGGCCAGGCCCGTCGCCAATCCCGATGGGCAGTCTGCCGCGCAAATCGGGCAGGCCGAAGGTAGTTCGCCCGTCGCCGCCGAAATTGGTGCCTAGCAATGAGAATAGCGCATCGTTTTGTGGAATAGAAAGCAACTGTCCTGCGCATTTCGACCAACCGCGCGGCGCAAAATCATAGGGAAACGGTGAAATAAAGCCCGTAAAAACTTCCATGGTTTTCTCCTTTTTTGTTCATAGTCGAAGACCCCTCCGCACCATGCGGCCGGTCAGCGACAAACCTAGCCCTCGAAAACCTGAATTCAACGGTAGTCCGCTTTTTTGAATGGCAGCGGATTCAAATTAACCTGTCACCAGTCGAATGGGATTTCGTCTCTGCATCGCCGCGCCGTGTTCCGCAGTCGGCATGGCCTGGTTTCTATAGCAGCGCCCGCTCAAAATGTGAAGAGCTCATGTTCGGATACGTAAGCCAACACACATCGGTGGCATGCTCATGCTAGCGACCGATCGAGCCTGATGCAATAAAATATTTTCATTTGCGGCATTTTTTTCTGTCATAGAGAATGTTTTTCTGTTAGATTTATACCAGATTAATAATAATAATCATAACCATGGCCACCGTGGCTGTGAATTAAGGGGGGGATGCAAAAAAAATGGCAGGATCGAGGTGTCATTTCACCTCGGGATTGCCACGCGGATTTGATTCGCGTGGCTGCGCCGCTATTGCGGAACCGGCGCTTCCGTATTCGTGCCGTCCGCCATATTGCCGCTTTGACTTTCTTTCTAAGCTTGTGCCTGCACAGCAAGGAGTTGCCTCATGAATCGCCTGAAAGCGTTATTTGCACAGTCTGCCGCAGCGGTTTCTGCCGTGCCCTCCAAAAAATCCAGTTTGCGGCCGCGCCGCAGCATGCACGCGCTCGAGTCGCGCATCGTGTTCGACGGCGCATTGGCCGCGGAGGCGATCGATCCGCATGTTCCGGCGCTTGCGCCGACCACCGGCGCGCGCACCGAAATTGTCTTCGTCGAAAGCGACGTCGCCGACTACCGGACCTTGCTGAACGGCATCAATCCGGGGGCGGAAGTGCATGTGCTGGATGCGTCCAAGGACGGGCTGGCGCAGATTGCGCAAATTCTCAAAGGGCGCAGCGGCATCGACGCCATTCAGATCGTCTCCCACGGCTCCGAAGCCTCGGTGCAATTGGGTGCCCTGACCCTCACTGCGCAAAACCTGCAAGACCATGCCGCCGATCTGGCGACCATCGGCGGCGCGTTAACCCAGGACGCCGATATATTGGTGTACGGCTGCGATGTGGCCAAGGGCTCGGACGGGGCGGCATTTGTCGAGGCGCTGGCGCAGGCGACCCAGGCCGACATTGCTGCTTCCTACGATGCCACCGGTGCGGCGGATTTGGGGGGGAACTGGCGTCTTGAAACCAGCAGCGGTCACATAGAGGCGGGCCTGTTCCTTTCGGACGCGGCCATCGCCGACTACAGTCATTTGCTTGCAACCTACGATTTTGAAACGGTGTCAGGAAGCGGCACGAGTACCGTCACCCAAACGGTCAGCGGCATTACGATGACGGCGACCATTACCGGTACCACCTGGATAGTTGCCGCTGGTGGAGGATATGCGGGCTCTTCGGGCGACGTTTTGGTTGACGGCTCAACCCACACACTGGAAACGTTTTCCTTTAGCGCTCCGGTTGATTTGACTTCATTCCGCCTGGCCGACCAAGGGTTGCATAAAGACTTGACGTTTACTCCCACCGGCGGCAGCGGTAATTCGGCCCTCAATGTAACGACAACCGATCTTGGGGCGACTTATACGCCAAATTGGGTTGGAATCACCAGCTTTTCGGTTACCAAAACCGGGGGTGGCAGTATATTCGATGTCGTTTACGACAATTTTGTTTTCGACCCTGCCGTCGTCGTCACCTCCGCCACCTACGATGCCAGCACCAACGTGCTGGCCGTGACCGGCATCGGCATGACCACCGGCGACACCATCGACCCGACCAAGCTGACGCTGACCGGCGAGGGCGGCAGTACCTACACCCTGACCAGTTCCAGCGTCACCGCCAGCAGTTCTACGGCATTTTCGATCACATTGAACGCCGCCGACCAGATCAATGTGGAAGGGTTGTTGAACAAGAACGGCACGTCATCTGTAGGTACCACCACCTTTAACCTGGCGGCAGCAGCGAACTGGGATTCCACGAAATCGGCTCCAGCCGACCTCGCCGGCAACGGCGTCACCGTCAGCAACGTGCAGACGCCCACCATCACCTCATCCACCTACGATGCCAGCAACGGCTCGCTGGTGGTGACCGGCACCAACCTGGTCAAGACCACAGGCGCAAACAACGATATCACCGCGAACAAGCTGACGTTTACCGGCGAAGGCGGCGCTACCTATACCCTGACCAACACCGCGAACGTGGAAATCAGCTCGGACACCTCGTTTACGCTCACCTTGAGCGCGACCGACAAGGCTGCGATCAACCAGATGCTGAACAAGAATGGCAGCAGTTCAACCGGCACCACGACCTACAACCTCGCCGCCGCCGACGATTGGGACAGCGTGATCGGCAACGCCGATATTGCCGATGCCACCAATACGATCAGCGTGAGCAACGTCGCGGTACCGACCATCAGCAGTTCCACCTACGACGCCAACGCGGGATCGCTGGTGGTTACTGGCGCCGGCTTTACCCACCTGACTGGTGGGACCAACGACATCGTCGCCAACAAATTCACCTTCACCGGTGAAGGCG
>JACZJU010000088.1 GCA_014860395.1 Burkholderiales bacterium
GCGGCAGCGGGAATGGCGCTGCCCGATGCAGGGGAGAATCCATGAGCACGACAATCCCAGCACCGCTCACGTCATCGCACGGCCTCACTTCGTGCGTCGGCCGAAATCGACTTTTTCTACACCCTCGTTAAGGAGCTTTAATGTTGCGAGGAAGCTGCCTGTGTGGTGGAGTGCGATACGAAATCACTGGTCCACTGTCCGGCGCCCTCAATTGCCACTGCTCCATGTGTCGGAAAGCGCACGGCGCAGCGTTTCGTAGCCGCGCTCGGGTACGCGCGGCTGATTTCCAATGGATTCAGGGTGAAGACCTTGTGTCCTACTATGAGTCTTCCCCTGGAAACCACAGAGGTTTCTGCCGCGTATGTGGTTCACCACTCCTGAGTCGGTTTGACCACGATCCGTCGTTCTACGGCCTTCCGCTCGGAGCGCTCGATGACGATCCGGGAGTTAAACCGAAGCTGCATGTATTCGTTGCACATAAGGCGCCATGGTTTGAAATTACCGATGAACTACCACAGTTCAATGATCTCCCCGCGAAAGCTCCTTAACTCCGCGTTGGTGCCGACGGGCCGCCAGCATCGCGCCTCATCAATCGCCGCGCTAGCCCGCGGCACAACGCAACGTTAAGTGGCATTAGTCAGTGAACCAGATCACCTACCGTCTAGCGACGCCAACCGATATACCTCAGATCACCACAGTGTGGTTTGAAGGCATGGCCGTGCACGCGGCCATTGATCCTCGGTTTCCGCTTACACCGGACGCGGAATCGAAATTCGAGAATTACCTTAGCGAAGTGCTCAAGGACCGCAATGCATTTGTCTTTGTCGCCGAAAATGCATCGAGCATCGTCGGCTACTGTTTGGCGCGGATTTCACACCACCCGTCAGTATTCAGCAAACAAACGTACGGCTACATCAACGACCTTTTCGTCACCTCTAAACATCGCCGCACTGGCGTTGGAAAGGCCCTCTTCGAGACAACTGCCTCCAGTCTTCGTGGTCGTGGCGTCCGAGACCTCGAGGTGTCGCTTGTGCCAAACAACGACATGGCCAGTTCATTCTGGCGCAAGTTGGGGTTCACACAACGCTTAGAAACGTTGAGGCTTGAAGCCGATGCCACTTAACAGCGCAGCCCACTCGGACGCACAGCCAGCACCGCGCCAATTCAACCGACAGCGCGTGCGCGCCGGTGGCTGCGGACGTTGGGCCTCACCATGAGATTTCTAGCCCTGACCATTTTAGTCGCCATGTTTCTAACTGGCTGCCAATCGCCTATGGTGGCAACTCGAAGCTATTCATTCGACACAAGCTTTCTGGTCAGTGGAAAGCAGTACGACCTAAAAACCACCTTCACATGCCACCATGAAGATCTGACTATTATTTCCACCAGGGGTAAGGACTGGCATATTCGAGAGGGCAGTCGCGCAGTCAGAACTATCGGCTCATTGGAAGACGGGACTCGATTCGAGGTGCTCCCTCGTCCTAAACATTGGAACTATAGTTTCTGCCCGGAGCAAACAGAACAAATTGATGTCAGACTATTTGTTGAAGGAAGTGGCTCGCAAATTGAGAGTTTCGACAAGTTTCGAAATGTAAGCGCTGCACGCATTGTTGAATTCATGGACTCTAAACTTTCATACGTTGGCTCCGGCATCGCTGCATTCATTGAACAGCAGAACTGGCCGTCGAGTGTCAGACCTACAAAGCGCTATTACACGATTCAAGCGGTTGTATACGACAGTGCAGTTTGGAAAAACAAACCACAAATTGTCGAGCTAATAAAAAACAAGAAGATTATCTGGTTAGAGAATGGAAAAACGTACCCATTTACGACTTGGTCTGCAAACGACGTGTCGTTCGCCAGACTTCGGCAATTCGATCCAAGCATAAACGGTTACACCGATCTGACGCCCAGACTGCCACTCGTACCGGAAGGCGAGGCATGGAGTTTTTCAACGGTAAATCGCAATGCAATCCAGTGGCGCCTTGAACCAGTGCCATCCAATACAAACGAGGAACGGGAGGTGGTTCCTTCTGAGAAATTTAAGCGATGGATTGCGTTCAGAGACATTCGTATCGAAATACCGTTGCGAAAATTCTACCGAACCTTTTATCAACCTGAAGATGATCGCCTTCTCGAATTTCGGGTTGAGCATGTGGATCTTTGGTGATGTCTATCGCCATGAGTCCCAATTTTAAATGCAACGGTCCGTCCTCGGCGGCCGTTGATTATCGACGTTGGGGGTAGCAAATGTTCTCCGTATTCAGCATCAGTGAAAAGGTCAGCAAATGAAGCGCCATTATTGGCTAATCGCGTCCATCATCGCGTTACTCGCTATTGGATCTGCATTTGCTGAATCACGCCCTATCAATCAACTCCCAATGTATGGCGATCGCGAGAAGAATGAGGCGATGAAGAGCGCAGATGCAGCGTTTATTGCATCGATCGAGAAGGGCGGACTCTCGCGCGAAGATGGGGCAAAACAGGTCATAAAGTCTGGCTGGTCGTATTGGGCGAAACGAGATATCACTACAGCAATGTTGCGCTTTAACCAGGCGTGGTTGCTGGACCCAGAGAACGGCAACGCCTACCACGGCTTCGCCCTCGTAACATCGGTGCGCGGTGGTTCGCCCAGTGAAGTGGAACGCTTGTTCAAGTTGGCGGTATCAAAATCCAAGGTCGATCCCGTGGTATTTGTCGACTATGGCCGTTTCCTTTGGACGCAGAAGCAGTTGGAAGATAGTTTGGTGCAGTTGAACAAGGCGCTTCGACTTTCTTCAACGGCCTTCAACGCTCGATCCAACATTTCCTTCGTGCATTTCTTGAAGGGCGACTTTGGCAACGCCTGCAATTGGGCGAAGGATGCGCAGAAGAACGGGGACGAGTTGGAAAGAGGGTACCTCGAAGACATGTGCCGCCGGGCGGGTAAGTCCGGAGAATGATAGCTACCCCCACCCCTGTGTTGGTGCGGACGGGCCGCCGGCATCGCGCGTTGGTAAATGTTGTGCTGGCCCGCCGCACAATACAACGTTGGGCATTGGTCAGCGATGCCTAGACGCTACTAACCCGCTGACACATCCTAGAGGAGGAGCAACTCATGGCTAATTACATGCTCATCAGGCACAAGGTTACAGACTTCAAGACGTGGAAGGCCGGGTATGATGCCGACCGATCCAATCGCATCGAGGCAGGCCTTACGGAAAAATACGTACTCCGAAATACAGACGACCCAAACGAAGTCGTTGCCCTCTTCGAAGCGCAGGATCTCAACCGCGCGAAGGCATTTGCCACGTCAGCCGATCTACGCGAGAAGATGCAAAAAGTCGGAGTGGTCGATAAGCCGGACATCTATTTCCTCAACAGCTAAGGTGCGACAGGCGTCGGCAATGCCTAACCCCTCGCTCCAGAGCGGACCGGCCAAAAGCGGCCGGCCCGCTGAGCTTCAACGATGGCGCCTTGACCTCTTTGACGTGTTGCGTCCGAACTTTGCCTGTGTGCCACCCGGACCGGAATAGTCACGCCTTGATGTTCTCGTCCCTGACAAAGCCACGATTCGTCTGGACAACTCGCGAAAGCAGCCCCGACGCACTTGCTGGACTCGCACGACTCATATCCACCTTGCCGCGTTCAATGGACGGCGACATCAAGACCTGGAAGTCGGGCTTCAAGAATGCACGGTTGGCCAGCGCCAAGCGAACCCTCTTCCGCGCGCTGGCTTATGGGTGTATAGCATTGGCGGCGCAAGCGGTGCTAGCTGCCTTTGAAGGGTCCATTCAAGGGTCTATTGCCTTGCAAGTCATAGCGGTCGTGCTTGCCAATGGCATGGCGCTTTTCGCATTTGTGTTCGTTGGTCCTCCCTTCTACGAGTGGATTTCGAACGCAAATCGAATGCGTGCCCTTCGATACACCAGGACCGGTGCGGACTTCTTGTCCTGGGTACAGCGTGACTGCCCGCCGTTCGTCCTGTATCTGCGGGATTACGTCAGTTGGTCTCAACCAAAGCATATCCAGGGCGCGATGCTTTCTCACGATCCCCTCATACGCGAGCTTTCTTGGATAGTGCCTACCGACGTCTCTGTCGTCGTCCTGCATAACCTCAATGAAGCAGTGACCGCGGCACGCAACATCGTCACGGTTCTCTGTACGGCGGACACCTGGCAGCCGATCGCGAGGACGGCCTGCGAGTTCGCATCGATGATCGTCCTCGCACCACGACAGGGCGGGCCGAGTCTCGCCCATGAGGTAGAGTGGATCGTATCCTCAGCTGCCCTTCGACGCAAAACGCTATTGCTGTATGAAGCCGCCGGCGACCCGTTCGTCGACGGCTTGCGCTCGCAGGTCAGGTGGAGCGCAGAGCTGTGGCGCCCGGCGACGGGCGACAAGATCAGCGGACTCGGCGCACTACCGGAGGAACTCGAACTGGTCGAATACACCCGGTCCACCCTTCAAGGAGCAGCGGCCGAGACGCAAGACGGCTAAGTCCGTATGTTCGATGCCGGCCGCTGCCAATCGCTTGAAGCGCATCCGTCCAACATGAGGTTGGCGGTGTCACCGTGGTGGCCGACAATTTCCTTGAGCGGAAGCGAATTGACTCCGAACCCATCGCTCAACCGAAGGCCGACGGAGTTCTGCCGTCAGCCGCCGATTAGCTCGAACGTTGAGCATCTTACTTTCACCGACCAGCAACAAAGGAGCATCCATGAAGAAACTGCTTATTCTCATCGCCGCGCTTGGCGCGAGCACTCACGCCTTCGCAGCGAAACCGTGCGAGGAATTGAAGGCTGAAATCGCGGCCAAGATCGAGGCCAACGGCGTCAAGGCGTATACCCTGGACATCGTTCCAAACGATCAGGTTGGAGATCAAAAGGTGGTCGGCAGTTGCGACGGCGGAACGAAGAAGATCGTCTATGCCAGGAAGTAGTCCCGGGGCCATGGCGGACGGGCCGCCAGCGCCGCGTCGTCGTAGCGCGGCGTGTTGCCCGCGCACAAGAAAAGACCAAATGCCGAACAAGACATGAAGGCCACGATCGCGCTAAAGGCGCTCGCCTCATGGGTGCTAGTCCTCATTGTCGCCATCATCAACGGCGTCTTGCGGGAGGAAATGTTCGTCCCTGCCCTGGGCGCATCCGGTGGCCTGATCGCCAGCGGCGTCATTCTTTCGTGTTGCGTCTTCCTGGTGGCCTTCATCGCAGCGCCCTGGTATGGCCGGCTCACCTCGCTGCAATATTGGCGCATCGGCCTCGTCTGGCTGCTCCTTACGCTGTTCTTCGAGTTCGGTTTCGGCCGTTTCGTCCAGCACAAGGATTGGGCGGAGCTGTTTCAGGCGTACACTTTCAGCGGCGGCAACCTGTGGCCGATCGTGCTCGTGGCCACTCTGGTCGCGCCCAGGCTCGCGGCGAAGCTGCGAGACCGGGCCTAGGCCGAAGCGGCGCCTGCCGCGGCGCCAGTCGCCATTGAAAAAGGAGGGGCTATGCTTGAACTCAGACCGAGCTGCGAGAACTGCAACCAGGCCCTGCCTCCCGATTCGCCGGAAGCGCGCATTTGCAGCTACGAATGCACGTTTTGCGCCGCGTGCGTCGACGGGGTGCTGGAGAACGTCTGCCCGAACTGCGGCGGCGGATTCGTTCCCCGGCCGATCCGGCCGTCGCAGAACTGGAAAGGCGATAACTTCCTCGGCAAAGATCCGGCGGGCACCAGGATCAGGCACAGGCCGGTGGAGGCCGAGGCCCATGCGCGGTTCGCCGCGGCGATCAAGACCATCCCGCCTCACCAGCGATAGCAAGGCTACGATGACGGCCGACCAGCCCGGGAAATCGCGCATGAAACCACGGATTAGCGTTATCACGATCTGCGTCGACGATCTGCAACGATCCCTGGCGTTCTACCGTGACGGACTCGGCCTGAAGACAGAAGGCATCGTCGGCAGGGAATTCGAGCACGGGGCGGTGGCGTTCTTCGATCTGCAGGCCGGGCTCAAGCTTGCGATCTGGCCACGCAGCAGTCTCGCCCATGATTCCGGCCTTCCTCCCGGCGCGCCGAGCGCCACCGAGTTTTCCATCGGGCACAACGTGTCTTCCAGGGCCGAAGTCGACGCGGTGATGGCACAAGCCAGGAGCGCGGGCGCGACCATCGTCAAGTCCGCCCGGGACACCTTCTGGGGCGGCTATGCCGGTTACTTCCAGGATCCCGATCAGCACTTGTGGGAAGTGGTCTGGAATCCGCAGTGGCCCCTGCCGGAATGAGGCATAGCCCGCCGCTTGAGCGGACGCGCCTTGGCTCGCCGACTGGCGGCACGTCGGGCCACACTGAGGAGCGTTGATGCGCCTTTGGTCCTTGCATCCGCAGTACCTCGACGCCAAGGGTCTGGTGGCCTTGTGGCGCGAGGCCCTGCTTGCCCAGGCGGTGCTCGCCGGCCTGACCCGTGGCTACAAGCATCATCCGCAACTCGCCCGGTTTCTAGCCTCGCCGGCGCCGCGCCGCCATATCGCGGCCTATCTTCGGACTGTCCACGCCGAGGCCGTTCGCCGCGGCTATCGTTTCGACGAAAGCAAGATTGCCCGCGGCGGCATGGTGGAGCCGCTGACCGTCACCAGAGGCCAGCTCGAATTTGAATGGCATCACCTCGCCGCCAAACTCGAGGTGCGCGCCCCCGCCTGGCTGGAACAGATCGGAACTGTCAAACGGCCCAGGCCCCATCCGCTGTTTCGCGTCGTGCCCGGTGCCGTCGCCGAGTGGGAAGCGGTCGTCGGCAAGAGCGTCGTTGCGGCCGGCGCGCCGCGCAGCCGCGCGCGAAAATGAACATAGGCCGCGGCGGTTGCGCATCGCGCGCAAATGCCGGAAACTGAACCCATGCGATACAAGGCACACAGCAGTGGGGCGATCGCCGCGTACCGGCTTCGCGAAATGATCGCAGTGCGTGTTCCGGCGCAGCCGCGTTAGCCGCGATGGCGCACATGGTCGACGCATCCTGGCTGTTGTTCGGCGTCGCCTCGCTGGCACTCATCATCACGCCGGGTCAGGACATGATTCTCGTCATGTCGCGCTCCGTGGCTCAGGGTCCTGCCGCCGGGGTCGCCACCGCTGCGGGCGTGAGCGTAGGGCTCTTGGGCCACACCATTCTCGCCACGCTGGGCCTGGGCGCGATCTTGCGCACCTCCGAGTGGCTGTTCCTTGCGCTGAAGCTCGTCGGCGCGGCTTACCTCGTGTATCTCGGCATCGGCTTGCTGCTGACGAAGGGCGCTGACCTCGCGCTCGGCTCGGCCGCGCGGCGTTCGCTGCGCCGGTTGTTCATGGATGGCGCGCTTTCGAATCTCTCCAACCCGAAGGTGGCGGTGTTCTACTTCGCCTTCCTGCCGCAGTTCGTGTCGCCCTCGGCGCGGCAGCCGACACTCTCTGTCTTCGTGCTCGGGTTTGCGTTCGCCGTGCTTACGTTCCTCGTCAAGGGGCCGGTCGGCGTGTTTGCAGGCGCCCTGTCAGGGTGGCTGCGCTCGCGGCAGTGCGTGCTCGCCTGGGTGTATCGTTCCAGCGGCGCGATTCTCGTCGGCCTCGGCGTGAGGCTGGCATTCGAGCGGCGCTGATGCGCGCCAACCCGGCAACCCACTGGAACCCGTTTCAAAATGTGGATTTCAACAAACGTCACTCCGAGCGTAGCGAGAAATCTGCTGTCAAACCGAGAGAAAAGCAGATTCCTCGGCCAATGGCCTCGGAATGACGGCTTATACTGAAACGGATACTTAGGACGCCCATGGGAACGCATAAAATCAACTTCCTCCCGCGCGCCGCGATCGGCATGCGCCGCGCCATGCTTGGCTGCATCGGCGTGGTTGCGCTCGGATTCCTTGCCGGGCAGACCTGCGTCCATGCGCAGTCGCCGCAGGCGTCCGCGCAGAAGTACCCAGATGTGATCGCCGTGAAGGTCCAAGCTCGAAGCGGCCAGGTGTTCGACTTCGATGTAACGGTTTCTTCGCCCTACGACAGCCCGCGTCGATACGCGGATGCCTTTCGCGTCGCCGGCAAGGACGGAAAGATTTATGGCGAGAGAAAGCTGCTGCACGATCATGCAGGCGAGCAGCCGTTCACGCGCGATTTGTATGGCGTGAGCATTCCTCGCGGCGTGCGCAGCGTGCTCGCTCAGGCGCGCGATCAGCAATACGGCTACGGCGGCAAGTCTGTCGAGGCCGCACTGCCGGGGCGCTGAAGCGTTCGACGCAGACGAAAGGACTCAAGCAAGGACCCAAACATGCCAGCCTGGCTCATTCCCGCACTCAAAGCCGTTCTTCCGCACGTCGGAACCATCGTGTCGACGGCTGCGCCGGTGTTTACCAAGAAGAACGCCGATGCCGCGCCCAATCAGACGGCGCTGCTGCAGCAACAGATAACGGAACTCCAGGCCGCGGCGTCCGCGAACGATGCGCACATCAAGGATCTGGCGGCGCAGATTCAGAAAGCCGTCGAGGTGCTGGAGATGGGCGCCGCGCTCGCGGAAAGAAGGCATCGACGAATCGTGGTTCTGTGCTCCGCAGCCACGGCCCTGTCGGTGATTTCACTCGGTGTCTCGCTGTTCATTTTTGTCGGTCGATGACCCCCATGTACCGGTTGTCACAATTCGAGGATCGCATGCAAACATGGTCGCCATCGCGCAAAGGTGCACGCATGCTGAATAAGCTGCTCGTTGCGGCGCTCGTGTCGATTGCCGCATTCTGCTACACGCCTGCGCATGCGCAGGGCGCAAGCGAGCTTGCGCAATGGGTCGCGGCGCCCCATCGCACGCCGGGCAACGTCGCACGCGACGGCTACCGCCATCCGCTGGAGGTGCTCGCGTTCTTCGGCGTGAGAGACGCGAGCACCGTGGTGGAAATCCTGCCGGGCAGCGGCGGCTACTACATGGAGATTCTCGCGCCCTATCTGAAGGACAAAGGCCTATACATCGCCGCAAACCGCGACGCGGCCGCGCCGCCGCAGTATCTCGCCGACCATCGCAAGCTCCTCGCGCGGCTCAAGGCGGAACCCGCCCTTTACGAAAAGGTCGTCGTCACGCAGTTCAACGCCGACCTGCACCCGATTGCGCCGCCGGGCAGCGCCGATTTCGTGCTTACCTTCCGCAACCTGCACAACTGGGTAGCGCGCAATGAAATCGATGGCGCGCTGCGCGCCTTCCACAAGGCGCTCAAGCCCGGCGGCGTGCTCGGCGTCGTCGATCATCGCGGGCGCGCCGATCTGCCACAGGAGGCGCAGACAAAGGCGGGCTACGTGCGCCAGGATGTCGCCATCGCGCTGATCGAGAAGGCCGGATTCAAGCTTGCAGGCACGGCGGAAATCAACGCCAATCCCAGGGACACGAAGGATCACCCCGAAGGCGTGTGGACGCTGCCGCCGACGTATCGCCTGAAGGACCGGGACCGCGCGAAATACGAAGCGATCGGCGAAAGCGACCGTTTCACGCTTAAATTCGTGAAACGGTGAAAAAATACCGGTTCGCGTGGCCCATTGACTCGAGAATCAACCGAGGCGCAAACGGGCTGTGGACGCGGCCGGCACGGGCGCGGAAATCCTGAAACGCATTCTTTTGTCTTACAATAGCCTTCAGGAATTTCTCGGGGCTCGATAACGGCTGTCGACCAAAAGCAATAACCGCGATAAAGGGAGTCCGAAATGGCGCTTACTCTTCCCAAGCTTAAGCTTCCCACGCTTGCCCTCGATAAAAAGCAGTTGCCGGCCATCGTCGGCGGGGTGGTCGTCCTCGCCGCGGCCGGATGGTTCGGCTGGCAATACTTCGCGGAGGAAGCCGCACCGCCCCCGCCACCGCCGGTCGCAAAGAGGCCGCAGCCGGTGACGGCAGCGAAACCGCTGGCCAAGGCCGCGGCACCGGCCGATACGCCCCAAGCGCGCGACAAGCTGGTCGGGGAAGTGCTCGCGGCTTCTGGCCTGAAACAGGAACTGGACCAGTTGCCGGAGCGCCTGGTGGCCGGTGTCAGGCAATCGGGCAAGGAACAAATGAAGGCGCCGCCCGCCCTGATCAATGCGATCGAAGATGCGGTAACCAAGTCATTCACCGCAGAGGGATTTCAAAGCCGGGTCAACGCCGCGCTGAAGAAGGATTTCGATCAGAATCGCCTGCAGGCGCTGCTCAAGGATTTTTCCACGCCGGCCGGCAAGAGCATGATCGAACAGGAGCGCGCAGCGCAATCGCCGGAAGCATTCGACGCGTTCGCGCGCAGCGCGGCGGCGAAGAATCCCGAGCGTGCGGCGCTGATCAAGCGCATCGATGCCGCGACCAAGGCCAGCGAACTGGCGGTCGACGTCGCGTTCGCATCCATGAAAGCGCTCGCAATGGGCATCGTCGGCGAGGGCAAAGGCAAGACCGCGTCGGTCGACCAGGCGATCGAGGCGCAACGCGCCGAATCGTTTGACAAGATACGCAACGCTACCCAGCTCAACATCGCGTTCAGCTTCAGGGATGCAAGCGACGCCGATCTGCAGAAATACGCCGACATCTACGAGAGCGAAAGCAGCAAATGGTTCTACGGCCTGGTCCACGCCGCCATCGTGGCGGAAGCCAGCGGCGCTTCGACCGAAGCCGGAAATCTCATCGCCAAGCTGGATCTCAAACCCATGACCGTCGCCGCCAGGCACGGCGGGCCGAACTCGGGCGCGGATGCGAGGTCCTGTCTTGCGCTTCCGACCAACACCGAGATCGCAAAGTGCGCCGAGGCGTATCGCTGAGCGCCGCGCCGGGCGCCTTTTACATAACCCTGTGAGTAAGCGCCGGCAGGCTTAGCCGCACGCGCGCGATCTCGGCGTGGTCGATTTCGGCCGAGACCACGCCCGGCCCGCTCGCCAGTTCCGCGAGCACCTTGCCCCAGGGATCGATGATCATGCTGTGCCCCCAGGTGTCGCGCCCGTTTTTGTGATGCCCGCCCTGCGCGGGCGCGAGCACGTAGGCCTGGTTCTCGACTGCGCGCGCGCGCAGCAGCATCTCCCAGTGGTCTTTGCCGGTGGTGGCGGTAAACGACGAGGGCACGAGGATCAGATCCACCGCGCCCATCTTGCGATACATCTCGGGAAAGCGCAGGTCGTAACAGATCGACAATCCCAGCTTGCCGAAGGGCGCATCGACGGTGACCACCTCGCTGCCCGGTTCGATGCTGCGCGATTCCTGGAAGCGCTCCGTCCCCAGGTCGAAACCGAACAGGTGGATTTTATCGTAGCGCGCGACGCGCCGGCCGGCGTCGTCGAACACCAGGCAGGTGTTGCGCACCTTGTCCGGGTCGGCGCAGGCGAGCGGCGCCGAGCCGCCGACCAGCCATACTTTGTTCCTGGCCGCGGCCGCGGCGAGAAAGTCCTGTATCGGCCCGTGCCCGTATTCTTCGCGCACGGTCACCTTGTCGCGGTCACGCCGGCCGAGGATGCAGAAATACTCGGGCAGCGCCACCAGGCGCGCACCCTCGCCCGCGGCGCGCGCGATCAGTTCGCCGGCGGCGGCGAGGTTCGCCTCCACCTCGGGCTCGGACACCATCTGCACCGCCGCAATCTTGAGTTTGCCTTCAGCCATGATCGTTCGTCCTTACTTCGGGTCGGTGCTGCTTGGTCCCGGCTTCTGACCGGCGCTCACTGCTTATCGCAATATGAGGGGACACCTCCCCTCATACCCCCCTAGATCGGCCGCAACAAAACGACGTTGTTGCGGGTTCTTACTGGCTTTGCCCCGCCGTGCCGCCTGACGGGTCCGGCGTCATGCCGGCCGGCGTCTCGCGCGCCAGCTTTTCCACCTTAGGATCGGCCCAGCTGCCGCTCACCGCATACTCGAAGGCGAAGGCCTGTCCCAGCGGATCCTTGAACAGGCGCTGCGCCAGGAATGAGGCAACCCCTGCGATCGGATTGGCGAGCATCAGCCCGCCCGCCACCGACAGGCTGTCGCCGACGCTGGGCACGACGCGCACCCTGAGCGACTGCGTTTCCTGGGCGAGATCGATGGTTCCGGACATCGCCACCTGCGCCGAGGGTCCGCGCATGGCGAAGTCCTTGGTGTGCAACACGCCGTTCGCGACCGTGGCGGTACCGGTGATGGTATCGAAGGCAAAACCCTCGCTGAAAATATCGCGAAAGTCTAGCGTGATGCGCCGCGGCAGCGCCTGCAAACTGAGTATGCCCAGCAGCTTGGCTATCCCCGGCTCGATCTTGAGGAACTGCCCTTTCTCCGCGATCAGCGACAAGTCCCCGGCAAGCGACGGGTAGTCGATGGTCTGCGGGTTGCCGGCCCAGGCTAGCTTGCCCAGCAGCTTGGCGCTGCCGCGCTGCATGCTCCCCGGGTAGCCGAAGCGCTCAAGATACTTGCCCACGTCGCTGATTTCGAGCTTGAGGTTCATGCTGGTGCGCTGTTGCGCGGCGACGCCCTGCCAGACGCCGTCGGCGGCTAGGCGCGCCTCCGGTGTGGTCAGTATCAGCTCCTCGATGCGCCAGTCCAGCCCCGCGTTCTCCGCCGTCAGTTCCAGGCGCCCGAGCTTCCTGCCGTGTACGACCAGATTGTCCGCAACGATATCCAGGCCGGGCAATTCCTTCGGCGGCGCCTCGTCCGGCAGTTTTCCCGGGGTGGGTTCGGGAAAGGTGAAATGCGAGAGCTGCGCGCTCACCCGCCCTTTGCCCTGCGCGCGCCAGCGCACGTCGCCGGCGAGTTCGCGCGCGTCGATATTGGCGAGCCAGTCGCTGCCGCGAAAACCGGCACGCAGGGTGACGTCGTTGATGCGCTTGCCGTACACGTCCAGCGCGCCTATCTTGAGGCTGAGCGAGGACAGCGGCAGCGGCGTCCCGCCCGACCCGCCGAGCGCGCGCAGCCATTCGTCCAAGTCGAGCGCGGACGCGTTGCCGTTGAGCACGATACCCTTTTCGGGCAGCCGCGGCGCCTCGTTGAGGCCGATGGCGCCGCGCTCGATCACCATCTTGCCGCCCTCGCGCCGGCGTTGCAGTTCCATGCGCACCAGTTTGCCCAGATCCAGGGTGCTGCGGTCCGCCGACGGCGGCTCGCTGCGGCCGCCGCCGCCCTCCCCGGTGATGACCGTGTACTCGAAGCGCAGCGGCAGCACGTCGGCGCTCGCCTTTGTCAGCGGCGCCGGCAGCGTCGAGGCGAGGCCCCGCAGGCTGGATTCGACCAGGATGCTGGCGCCGCGCTTGCGGAATTTCATGCTCGAGTTCCAGTTGGCTGTGCCGCTCAACTGCCGCAGCAGCGGCTGCTCCAGCGCCGCCTGCAGTGCCGCGGCATTGAGCGTGCCGCGGGCGTTGACATTGACGCTGTGGTCGCTCTGGGTGGCGACGCTGACTGCGACCGGCCCGCCCAGGAACTGCGCGTTGACCGCGCGCATGCTCACGCTGCTCTCGCTGAAGTCGAGCCGGGCGTTGACCTGCGATACCGGCGGCCAGTCGGCCCCGATGCTGATCTGATTGCCGCTGAACTGGTAGCTTCCTGCCACCTTGGCGTCGGCAAGGCGTGCGAACGGCAGTGAGAGTTTGAGCTGCAGCCTGCCGTTGCCCTTTGCGCCCATGTCTGCGCTGACCCGGTCGATCATGTCGTTCACCGGGCTTTGTGCGATGAACTTCAGGAATTCGGCGGTCGGCCCTTCGGCCTGGCCGTCTACCGTCAGTATCGGCTCCGACGTGAACAGGTCAGGCAGGACCACGTGCGCGCTCGCCACCTTCGCGCCGAGTATGCGCGCTTTGCGACTGGTCACTTCCATGCGCTTGCCGTCGAAAAGCAGGTCCGCATCGATGCCGTCTATGGTCGGCCAGCCCGGAGCGTAGTCGAGGCTCCCGTCCTGCACCCGGGCCGTGATCTGGAACAAGCCTTGTTTCTTGCTTTGGAATGGAAAGTCCTTGAGGTCGCCCTTCAGGCGCAGGCTGAGATCGTTGCTGTGCCCGGCAAGCAAGGCGCGGTCCAGCCATTCGCGCGCGACCTTGTCGATGAACGGAATGTAGCGCCCCGCATGGCGCGCCTCGGCGCGGTTCAGCCGAGCGGTGAGATCGATCACGCCAGGTCCTTCCGCAGCGCTGGTGTAGCTGGCATACGCCGTTCCGGCGAGGTCCGCATTGGCGAACGCTATATTGGACAGCTTGAGTCGCAGCTCGTCTTGGGCATGGGTCCAGGCAATTTGCCCGGTGAGCGTGTCGAGACTGCGCGCCGGCTCGGCGAACACCCCCGGCAGAATCATCTCCGCCTTGCTTGCATCGATCGACAGGCTGCCGCCCTTTTCGTTGGCATCGACATTGCCGCTGATCCCCGAGAACCCGGGCAGCCGGGCGTAGGCGCGCATGCCCAGCCGCTCGAAATGCCCGCGCGCGCTGTAGCGCTGCGGCTGCGGCAGCGGCCCCTGCCAATCAAAGCGCATGTCGGAGACGCTGCCCCGGGGCGCGGCTTCCGCCAGGAATTTGCGCAGCGCTTGCGGCAGGGGCAGGTATTCGCCCAGCAGCGCCAGCGGCTCCAGTTCCAGCGCTTCGATGCGCGCCTCGCCCGCCTCGGCGCGCGTGGCGTCGCCCTCGCGTCGCCATACGGAAAACAGTGCCGGGGGCAGCTTAGCGCCGGACTTCAGTTCCAGCGCCACTTGTTTGCCGCCGACTTCGTAGCCGCCACGGTCGCGTTTCAGCGACCAGCGCCCTTGCAGGGTGCGCAATTCAAGCAGGGGCAATTCGGGCGCCAGGCGCGCGCTGATGTTGCGCAGCGCCACGTCGGCGCTGGCCTCCGCGAGCTGCTTGTCGGCAAACCCCAGCCACAGCCTCAGGCCACCCTGTCCCTGTTGAATCTCCAGCGGATAGTCGATCCATGTACGCCATGCGGCAAGGTCGGCATAGGCGAGTTCGGCGTAGAGCTTGCCGTTCCAGGCCTGCAGCTGCTCGAACGTCCTGCCCACCATGTCGCCGCGAACGTCGAGCGCGGCGGCAAGCTCGCGCGGCGGCTGCGCCCGCAACGCGAAGCGATGATGGCTGCCGCGGTTGCGCATGACGAAATTCACTTCGGCCAGTGACAACGGCGGCGCCTGGCGCAGCTTGTCCTCCCAGCTTACCTGCGCGTCGCGGACCACCACTTCGCGCTGCGCCAGCAGCCAATCGGAGAAACCCGAGCCCGTTTCCTCGGCCTTGAGCTTGACCCCGGCGACATAGATCGCCCCCGCCTGGTCGCGGCGTATGTTCAGATGCGGCTTGTCCAGGGAAAGGGAGTGAAAACGCAGGGAGCCGAAAACCAGCGAGTCCCACGACAAGCTGCAGGACACCGAGGGCAGCGACAACGCGACGCGGCCCTCCTGATCGTACAGCCGCAGCTCGGTCAGGGCGAGGTAAGGGCGCAACCGCTGCCAGCCGGTATCGACGCCGCCGATGCTGACGCGCTGGCCGATGTTGCGCGAAATCGATTGTGCGATGCGCTCCGGATGCTCCTCGACGTACGGCAGGATCCAGAAGCGCAGCGCCAGCACCGCGGCGGCAAAGCCGAAATACGCGAACACCGCGGCAACCCCGGCAATGCGCAGCAGCCGGCGCACCAGGCCGCGCCGCTGCGGCGCGACGCCCAGCTCCGCCAGCGGCGAAAAATCCTCCTCGGGCGGCGCGCCTGCACTAGTTTCGGTTGGGTCGGGCTGCACCATCCTGATGCCGATTTTCCATACTGGTTGAGCGCGTCTCGGCGAAAGCCCTACAATGAAGGCGCGAACTGAAAATAAGAGACAATGTAGCGCCGCATTTTACCTGCAAAGCATCCCTCAATGTCTTCAGACCAAGGTATTCCACTGGACGTTCAAGGCTATTCGCGCTACGCGCGACGCCTGGCACAGGCGCGGCCGGAAATGTTTCAGGCCGCGCTTGCCGCGATCGAGCAGCCTTTCGATGCCGATGCCATGCGCGCCTGGCTCGCGCAGCAAGCCGACGCGGACGAGGAAGCGCTCAAACGCACGCTGCGGCGGCTGCGCCAGCAGGTGATGCTGCGCGTGTTGCTGCGCGATCTCTCCGGACGCGCGCCGCTGGCCGAAGTCGTCGCGAGCATGAGCGACCTGGCCGAGTTGAGCCTGGGCTATGCCCTCAGCCACCTGAGCCGCTGGCTCGAAGACCAGCACGGCACGCCGATGGCGAACGGCAGGAAGCAGGCGTTGATGGTAGTCGGCATGGGCAAGCTGGGCGGGCGCGAGCTCAACGTGTCCTCCGACATTGACCTGATCTTCGTCTATCCGGAGGAAGGCGACACCGTCGGCGCCGCGGCGGCGCCGGGAACCGGCGCGGGTCCGCGGCTGCTGTCCAATCACGAATATTTCACCCGGCTCGGGCGCAAGCTGATGAATGCGATCGCCGACGTCACCGAGGACGTCCAGGTATTCCGCGTCGACATGCGCCTGCGCCCCAACGGCGACTCCGGACCGCTCGCCTGCAGCCTCGATGCGCTGGAGAACTACTTCATCGCCGAAGGGCGCGAATGGGAGCGCTACGCCTGGATAAAGGCGCGCATTGTGGCTACGAGCAGCGACGCCAGCGTTGCCGCAGGGGCTACGAGCAGCAACGCGAGCGTTGCCGCAGGCGCCGACGGCGGCGAGCTGGCGCAGGAACTCGCCGCCGTCGCGCGGCCGTTCGTGTATCGCAAGTACCTCGATTTCGGCGCGTTTGCCGCGATGCGCTCGCTGCACGCGCAGATCCGCGCCGAGGTCGCACGGCGCGACCTCGCCGAGCACATCAAGCTCGGTCCGGGCGGCATACGCGAAATCGAATTCATCGCCCAGGCGTTCCAGCTGATACGCGGCGGGCGCGATCCCGAGCTGCAGGCGCGCCCCACGTTGCAAGTGCTGGCGCTGCTGCAAAAGAAAGGCCTGCTGCCCGCGAACGCGGTGGCCGAACTTGCCGCGGCCTATGACTTCCTGCGGCGCCTGGAACATCGTCTGCAGTACCTGGACGATGCCCAAACCCACGAGCTTCCGCAAAGCGAAGAAGACCAGGCCCTGGTCGCCGCCGCCATGGGCTTTCAGGACTACGCCGAATTCATGCGCAGGCTGGAAGCGCACCGCGAGCAGGTTTCCGGCCATTTCGACGGCGTGTTCGCCGGGCCGGCGCAGGACGAGCATGCCTGCGCGCCGCTATGGAAGGGCGAACTCGACGAGGAAGCGGCGCACGAGCGGCTCGCCGCGCTGGGGTTCGCCGACACCGGCGGCGCGCTTGCGCGCCTCACCGGTGCGCGCGCATCGCCGCGCTACTTGCAGCTCCCCGAGGCCAGCCGCGAGCGCTACGACGCGCTGCTGCCGCGCGCGATCGAGCTTGCGGCCAAGGCCGGCGCGCCGGAGGCCGCGCTCGCGCGCACGCTCGACCTGCTCGAGGCCATCAGCCGGCGCAGCTCCTATCTGGCACTGCTGTACGAATACCCGCAGGCGCTGGAAAAGGTGGTGGATCTGCTGGCCGCTTCGGGATGGGCGGCAGCCTATATCACACGCCACCCGCTGCTGCTGGACGAGTTGCTGGATGCGCGCACGCTGTATGCGGCGCCAGACTGGAAGGAATTCGCCGCGGCCTTGCGCGTGCAGCTCGCGCGCCACGAGGGCGACGCCGAGCGACAGATGGATATGCTGCGCGAAGCCCACCACGCGCAGGTGTTCC
>JACZJU010000089.1 GCA_014860395.1 Burkholderiales bacterium
CGCGACGCCGAGGGACAGAAGATGTCGAAATCCAAGGGCAATACCCTGGACCCGCTGGACCTGATCGACGGCGTCGACTTCGATGCCCTGCTCGCAAAGTCGACGCAGGGATTGATGCTCGCCGGCCACAGGCAGAAAGTCGAGAAATACGTGCGCAAGAATTACCCGAGCGGAATCCAGTCGTTCGGCGCCGACGCCTTGCGCTTCACTTTCGCCTCGCTCGCGAGTTTTGCGCGCACGCTCAATTTCGACCTCGGCCGCTGCGAGGGCTACCGCAACTTCTGCAACAAACTGTGGAACGCGACGCGCTTCGTGCTGATGAACACCGAAGGCAAGGACTGCGGCGCGGACGAAACCTTGCCGCTAGCGCTCTCGCTCAGCGACCGCTGGATCGTGAGCCGGCTGCAGCGCGCAGAGAAGGAAGTGTGCGACGGCTTCGACAGCTATCGCTTCGACCTCGCCGCGCGCGCGCTGTACGAATTCGTCTGGGACGAATACTGCGACTGGTATCTGGAGCTGGCCAAGGTGCAGCTGCAAACCGGCAGCGAAGCCGAGCAGCGCGCCACGCGCCGCACCCTGGTGCGCGTGCTCGAGGCGGTGCTGCGGCTCGCCCATCCGATCATCCCGTTCATCAC
Source organism: Burkholderiales bacterium (assembly GCA_014860395.1). Taxonomy (GTDB): domain Bacteria; phylum Pseudomonadota; class Gammaproteobacteria; order Burkholderiales; family SG8-39; genus 2-12-FULL-64-23. The sequence goes on from JACZJU010000089.1 coordinate 636, forward strand.
CGAGGAGCTATGGCAGCGGGTCGCGCCGCTGGCGGGACGCACGGGCGCAAGCGTCATGCTCGCACCCTACCCGCAACACCAGCCCGAGCGCGTCGACCCCGCGGCCGAGGCGGAAGTCGCCTGGTTGAAGGAGCTGGTCGGCGCCTGCCGCAACCTGCGCAGCGAAATGAATATTTCCTCCGCGCAGCGCATCCCCCTGCTCGCCACCGGCGACCGGGCCAGGCTGGAAGCGCTGGCACCCTACATCAGAACGTTCGCGAAACTGTCCGAAATGAGCGTGCTCGACGCCCTCCCCGCCGCCGACGCCCCGGTCGCCGTGGTCGGCGATTGCCAGTTGATGCTCAAGATTGAGATCGACAAGGCGGCGGAGCGCGAGCGCCTGCAAAAGGAAATCACCCGCCTCGAGGGCGAAATCGCCAAAGCCGAGGGCAAGCTCGCCAACGCCGGTTTCGTAGCGCGCGCCCCGGCCCAGGTCGTCGCGCAGGAGCGAGAGCGCTTGGCGGCTTTCGCCACCACCCTGGAAAAGCTCAAGCCCCAGCTCGAAAAGCTCGCCTAGCAGTATGTTGAAAAAGGAGGGCGGCGCCCCCTTTCAATAGCCTGCTAGGTCGACGCGCGCCGCGCTATTTCTTCTGCAGCGACTCGCGCTCCATCAGCAGATAGGTGCCGTAGGCGTTGACGCGATTGGCGGCATCGAAGGCAGGCATGTTCCGGTAACGGTCCCAGTTCGTCTGCTGGTACGCTTCATCGAACGCCGTCATGTCTTCGGCTGCCTTGCCCATGGCCGCGCGCAGGTAGTCAAGATAATCGCGCGTAAACTCGAGATCCGCAGCCGGTTCGCGCGAAACCGGGCCATGGCCCGGCACCATCGCCTTGGGCTTCAGGCGCAGCAGATCATCCATCGCCGCAAGCCAGCGGCGGCTGTCGGCATTGCCGACGAAGGGGATGCGGCCGGAGAACATGATATCGCCGGAAAACAGCACTTGGTCCTCGCGCAGCACCACCACCATGTCGTCCGGCGCGTGTGCCGGCCCCATATAGAGCAGGTCGAAGTGCAGCCCGCCCAGCACGAAGGAGGTGTCGCCGTCCAGCCAGCGGTCGGGGACAAGCAGTTTCGTGCTCTCGTTGACCCAGGGGGCAAGCACGCGGCGGCGCTGATCGAGGCGGGATTGCGCTTCGGCGCTGTCGAGATATTCGCGCGCCGCCCTGTGCGCCCAGATTTCGGCGCCGGCCGACTTGAACGCGGGCAAGCCGTAGAAGTGGTCGGCGTGGTAGTGCGTGACGATGACGCGCCGGATCGGCGCATCGCTCACCGTGCGGATCGCCGCGAGCAGCGCGCGGCCCAGTGCCGGCGTGCCCAGGGCGTCGATCACGACCACTCCCTCGGGCGTGACGACGAAGCCGGCGTTCGAAACATAGCCCTGGTTGGCGGCGGACGCGGGCCCCGGCAGCCCCTGTACATACCAGGCGTGTTCGCTCACCTGCACCGGTTTCACGCCGATCGCCTCGGCTGCAACGGCAGCCGCCGCGAGCAGTGCGCATGCGATCCCGAGGAAAAAACGCGCTACGCCGAGACCGGACTCAGGCGATGCCGGCATTGCCTTCGACGCCCTTAAGGCGCGGAAGTTCGAGTTGCAGCGGTTTCACCACCTTGCGGCCGCGCAGGTAGCGCGCCATCAGATCCCAGATCGGCTCACCGCCCGCGGACTTCGCGGCTTCGGACACCGGCGCCCAGCCGGCGACCTTGTAGGTCTTCGTCGCCTCGATCGGTTTGCCGGCTAGCGACATTTCGCTGATGCGGGCTCCCATCTTCGCATTCGGGTCGCAGGAATAGCGCAGACCGCCGACGCGCACCATGTCGCCGCCCTGCTGGTAATAGGGATCGGGATTGAACAGGTTGTCGCCTACGTCCTCGAGTATGATCTTGATGGTCTCGCCCGTCATGTCGGTCACCGTAGTGTAGGGGTAGGTGATCGCGGTCTGGTCCATCAGGTGTTCCATCAGGATGGGCTCGCCCGGCAGCAGGCTGGTGCCCCAGCGGAACCCGGGCGAAAAGGCGATCGGCGCGTCCTTCTCCGCCATCAGGCCTTCAAGTATCAGTTGGTCAAAGGTGCCGTTGAAATTGCCGCGGCGATAGAGCAGCCCTTCGGTCAGTGCCAGCCGTTCGCCGAGCTTCGCCGCGTAGGGCGCGCGCACTTTGCGTATCAGCGCCTCCATCTCGGCGTCGGCCGCAAGCAGGTTGGAAAAAACCGGCAGCAGCCGGTAGCGGAAGTCCGCGACCTTGCCGCCTTTGACTTCGAGATCGAGCACGCCGAGGAACTTGCCGTTGGAGCCGGCGTTGGTGACCAGCGTCTTGCCGCCGGCGTTGCTCACGATCGACGGCGCCGGTATGCCGTCATGAGTGTGGCCGCCGAGGATCGCATCGATGCCGCGCACGCGCGTGGCCAGTTTGAGGTCTACGTCCATGCCGTTGTGCGACAGCAGGATGACCGCCTGCGCGCCCTTGGCGCGCGCTTCGTCCACCGCCTGCTGCAGGGTTTCTTCCTGGATGCCGAAGCTCCAGTCGGGCATCATATAGCGCGGATTGGCAATCGGCGTATAGGGGAATGCCTGGCCGACGATGGCCACCGGCACGCCATTCACCGACTTGATCACATAGGGCGGAAACACCGGGTCGCCGAAGTCGGTGGTCTTGATGTTCTGCGCGACGAAATCGATCTTGCCCTTGAAATCGTTGTCCACCACCTGGCGCACGCGCTCTGCGCCCAGCGTGAACTCCCAGTGCCCGGTCATCACGTCCACGCCGAGCAGCTTGCACGCATCGACCATGTCCTGGCCCTGGGTCCACAACGCGGTCGCCGAGCCCTGCCAGGTATCGCCGCCGTCGAGCAGCAGCGCGCCGGGCCGCCCCGCCTTCAACTGCTTCACCAGCGTGGCAAGGTGGGCGAAGCCGCCGACCTTGCCGTAAGTCCTGGCGGCCTGCTCGAAATCGAGACAGGTGAAGGCGTGCGCCTCGGCCGTACCGGACTTGATGCCGAAATGCCGCAGGAACGCCTCGCCGACCAGATGCGGCGGGCGGCCGCTCATGTCCGCGACGCCGAGATTCACGCTCGGCTCGCGAAACCACAGCGGCATCAGTTGCGCGTGGCAGTCGGTAAAGTGCAGGAAATGCGCGTTGCCGAAACGCGGCACATCGTACAGCCGCGCCGCGTTCTGCGCCTGCGCGCGCCCGGAAAACTGCGCCAGGGGCAGGCCGCACGCGGCGGCCATTCCCAGGACGTGGAGGAACTCGCGCCGATTCAAATGCCGACGCGCTTTACTTGTTGACCGGCGAGTTCGGGTCCAGCAGCAGCGCGACCAAGTCCTTGATCTGCTCTTCGGAGAGCGTGTCAGAATGGCCGAAGCGGGGCATGGCGGAACACAGATTGAACGCCTTGGCGTTGTAGATCTTGCCGTAGACGTACTTCTGCATATCCGCGCCGTAGCCGCGGATCTTGCCGAAGTGCAAGAGACTGTTTCCAATGCTGCCGAAGGAAGTGGTGTCGGGCCCGATCTGGTGGCAGTTGTAGCAGCTGCCGCCGTTGGGCTCGCCGCGCGAGGTCTTCCCGTCCTTGTCCTTCCAGGTCATGCCGCGCCCGCGCTGCGCGATCTTCTCGCCGGATTTCCAGTCGCCCAGAAACTTGCCGTCCGCCGGGTACTTGATATCTTCCAACTGATCCTGCTGCAGGCGCTCGGCCAGGCCCTTGGGCGGATTGTTGTGGCTGAGATTGCATATTTTCTGCACGGTGTCCTCATCCAGCCGGTCCATGCCGGCGATGCCTTTGGCGTGGAAATCGCGCTTCATCATGCTGATCGCCTGTGCGCGATAGTCCTGAGCCTGCGCAGTGTATGCGATGGCGAGAGCTGCCGCGCCGAATATCGTTGCTTGGATTATTTTCATGGTTTTCCCCTCGCTAGCGCTTGATTCCCGGGCCCTTGTACACGTGCCCGTTGGCATTTACGCCCATATAGGTCAGTAGGTCCGAGAGAGTCTCGGAAACGTATCCCGGCTCGGGAAAGCGCTGCTGGCGGAAACAATCGTTCAGCCGCCACTGCAGCGTGTGCATCAGGCCGCCGGTCATGCGGTATCCCGGCCAGCCCTGAAACGCGGCAATAGCCCCCTCCTTCGAGCTGAGGTTGGGCAAATCCTGCGTGCGAATGCGCAGGTTGTCCGCGCCGTGGCAGGTGGCGCAGGAGAAGTCCCACGGCCCGGCGCGGTAGTTGAATATCTCCTCGCCCGTGTTGTAAGCGTCGCGTTCCTTTGGATGCTTCTGCGGAACAGCGATCTTCATGCCGCGCGACTGGCCCGCGACATAGGTGACCAGCGATACCGGATCGGGCGTTTTGGATGCGCTGCTGAAGGGCTTCTTGGCAAGGTCCGCCTCCTTGAATCCCTGCAGCGTCACCATGCAATAAACGATGCGCCGTTCCGCATCCATCACCTGGTCGGTATCGGCGAAGTAGCGCGGCATCTTGACGTAGGCGCCCTTGAGCACGCCCGGTCCGAGGCCCAGGTCGCATTTCTCCAGCGAGGCGTTTTTCGGCCCGCGCTTGGCCTTCCACAACTCCTCGCCCTTGGCTTCGAACAGCTCGGCGGGACTCGCTTCCTCCATGATGTCGCGGAATTTCTCGAACTCGGCCGCGATCGCGCTCCTGGACTTGCTCGCGGCCTTTTTCGTTTGCGCGGCCACCTTCACGGGGGTTGCGGTTTGCCCGGCCTGCGCGGCGCAGGCGAAAGCCAGCCCGGACAGCGCAACAACCACCCTCAGCTTGATGCTTGACATGGAATCCTCCTTCAGAATTGACCTTCCGCGCGGGCCGGTGGCCTGGCGCGCGTTCTGCTCCCGCTCTTGCGGCGGGTTATGACGCTTCAGTTAATCGTGGCCTCGTCGGTGCGTGTATCGCCCTTGTTGTCGGTCCAGGTTACCTGAATTTTGTCGCCCTTTTTCCCGCCCTTGAAATCGAACTCGAGAAACGGGTTCTTCGAAATCGCCGGGCCCCAATTCGCCGAAAGCACCACTTTCCCCTGCCAAGTTACGCTTACATGCTGGATGAAGTGGGCAGGTATGGGCTTGCCGGCGCTATCCTTGCGCTGCCCGGTTTCCATCTCGTGAGCCATCAATATCTTGACGTTTACTCCGCCGTCCTTGGCTTTTGCGCGGATGCGCATCGGATCTGCCATGTTGCTCCTCCTGATTTAGTTCCGGCAAAACGCGGCTAGCGCATTAGCCAGTTTCTGTTCTGGTTCCGGCATAACGCGCTTCGCGCTTTATTCCGCTATTGTTTTAGCTCGGGCCTAACGCTTCGCGCGTCAGCCTCCGCTGAAACCGGGTCTTCGGTCGCCCGTCGGCGGCGCTTAACCGCCGCATCCGCCGATGGTGACTTTGATCTCTTTTTTGGTCATGTAGTACTTGCCTTGCGCCTTCACCAGCACGTGCACGTCGGTCGTCTGCGCCAGTTTTACGCGCGTGCTCACCGCGGCTTCGGTTCCGGCAGGAATGTCGAAACTTGCGGCCAGCGCAGTCGGGTTCTTGGCTATCAGGAACGCGATCGATTCCGTACCCGGGATTTTGCTCTCTGCGGCGACCGGCACCACGGCGCCGTTCTCGGCTATTTCCGGCGCGGTCATGATGATGTCGTTCGAATTGGCCGGATTGCCGGCGCCGAGCGCATCCAGCGCGTCCTTCACATTCTTCGCCGCAAATGCCTTCTGGTTCCAGTCAGCGGCAAACGCCGCCTCCGGCTGCAACATTCCCGCCGCGGCTAGCAACGCGAACAGGCTCGCCCCACCGCCCGCGCGCAGTACGTTTCTGCGTGTTTGATCCATGTCTCCTCCCTCGTTCTAATAATGTTGTCGACAAGCTTCTTGGAGCCCGTGAAGTAATGATAACCGCTATCTTTAAACGGTGCTTCGAGTATTTCTATGTCTACATCAGCCGATTTAGGGACGAAAGCAAGTTGGTGCGGTCCGCCCGCGCCGCCTTTTCCGGCCCTGCCAGGCGCACAGATCAGGGCTTCACGTAAACGTAGCCTTCCCTGTACTGCAGTTTCGCGATTTCACCCACACCCGAGGGGACGAACTTCGCTTCCGGAATGAACTGGTTCTTGTTGAGCTTGCGGCTTCTCAGCGTGATTTCGCACACATCGAATGTAACGCCTTTTGCGGCGAGTTCTTCCACCGTAATGTTGTAAGGATTGCCGTTCTTGTCCTTCGCATCTTCCATAAGGAAATCCACGCCCTGCGCATGGCTCACCACCACGATCCTGGCCGTCGGGTCCACGCTAAGATGATTGCCGACGTTGCGCAGCAACGCCCTGGCGCTGTGGGAGTCGTTGATATGATAGACAACCTTGTCGGGTCCCCAGCCGCGCGTCGAAGCACAACCGCTCAAGCCCATCGCGGCGACCGCTACAAATATCAAAAGGCTGCGCCTGAATATGTTTGCCATTCGTTTCTCCTCCCGTTATCGAAATGAACCGTCCCTTCCCAGCGGTTGTTCGGCGCTTCTTATGGAAATGCACTGTTGCCGTTACCAACCAGGCCCGCCAGAACGATTCGTGTGCCGCCCTCGCGAACGTCACAAGCATAACCTTGTTGCGGTTTGCGCAGCAAGTGCTCGAGCGGGACCTGTGCTCGAGCGGGACCCCTGCCGCGAACTTTTGTTGAGGCATCGATAAAAATGATTCATAACAAGCCCATGGACAGCAGGTACCATGTATGCCGCAATCTGGAAATTGCGACAACAAAATGACTGCGCTCGAAGACGCAGATTTTTCTACCCACAGGAGGAAATCCCCATGCAGCCGAACACCCCTATGCATGCCGTTCGCAACACCCGCCGCTATGCAGCGGCAATGTCCGCCTCGCTGCTCGTTTGCCTGGCGCTGGCCTTTCCCGCGCCTGGCCAAGCCGCCAGTGAAGTGCGACCGAAGGCCGCTGCCACCAAGACCAGCAAGAAAGTGCACAAGAAGGAAAAAGTGGTATTCCAAGTGAGTGAAGCCGATCCGAAAACCTGGAATCTCGCGCTGAACAACATGAAGAACGTGCAGGACGCACTCGGCAAGGACAAGGTCGATGTCGAACTCGTCGTCTATGGTCCTGGGATCGGCATGCTGAAAGCCGAGTCCACGGTGGGCAACCGGGTCAACGATGCCGTGGATGCGGGCGTCAAGGTCGTCGCCTGCGAAAACACCATGCACGCGCAAAAGCTGACCAAGGATGACATGCTCGCGAGCGTAGGCTACGTCCCCGCCGGCGTGATCGAACTGATGAAAAAGCAAAAGCAGGGCTACGCCTATATCCGGCCGTAGTCGTGCCGCGCGGCAGCATTCGATCCGGCGGGCCTGTCGCGTTGGGGCGGGCCGCCGGACGCCGGACTTGAAAGCGACAAGCACTGATTTCGAGGCGTTTTCCACCCCAAGATTTCTGCTTGGCCACGATTCTGGAGAAAATCATGACGCGTTTGATAGCTGTGTTGCTGGGCTTGTTGTTTGCGCTATCCGCCGCTGCCGACGGCGGTGCTAAAGTCGTAGCGGCGAACGGTAAATTTGCCGACATGAAGGATGATCTGGTCGCTGCAATCGAGCAGCGCGGACTGGTGGTGAACTATGTCGCCCATGTCGGTGACATGCTCGAGCGCACCGGCCGCGACCTGGGAAAGGCGAAGCGCGTCTACGAACAGGCAGAGGTGATCGAATTCTGCAGCGCGACAGCTTCGCGCGCGATGATGGAAGCAGATGCGCAGAATTTGGTCTACTGCCCTTACACCATCGCCATCTATACGCTGCCCGGAAAGCCCGGCATGGTCTACCTGGCCCGCCGCGAGTATCCGCAGACCGCGGCGCTGCAGCCGGTGGCCAAATTGCTTGACGGCATCGTCGCCGACGCCACCAAGTAACAAGCTGCCTGCATGAGCTGACCAGCCCATCTGCGTCGCCCCGGCCACAAAGGGTACGATCGCCATTTCACGACGTTGGCGGACGGCGTCTTCGCTTGCCGGCATCGTGCGGCGCATTGACTGCGGATGGAGTTGGCGAATTTGAAGACTTCTGACGACAATAGACTCCTGTACATCTTCCGAAGGAAAAACGAGTGAGCGAACCCAATCCTGCCGCAATCGCCTCTACCGTCGTGTGGGGCGCCTTCATCCTTGCTTTTGTTTTCGGCGCCGTCGCCAACCGGACCAACTTCTGCACCATGGGAGCGGTGTCGGATGTGGTCAATATGGGCGATTGGAACCGGATGCGCATGTGGCTGCTGGCGATCGGCATCGCCATCCTGGGCACAGCCGGCCTGCAACTGGCCGGCGCCATCGACGTCGCGAAATCCATCTACACGACGCCGAATTTCACCTGGCTTTCGTACATCCTCGGCGGCTTCCTTTTCGGCGTAGGCATGACGCTCGGCTCCGGCTGCGGCAGCAAGACGCTGATCCGCATCGGCGGGGGCAACCTGAAGTCGTTCGTCGTTTTCCTGATGCTCGCCATCAGCGCCTACATGACGCTGAAAGGCCTGTTCGGGATGTTCCGCGTCGCGGCGATCGATCCGATAGCGATCACCCTGCAATCTAACCAGGATCTGCCCTCACTGCTAGCGAAAGGCCTCGGAGCCGATCGGCGGACCATGCTGTCCGTCGCTTCCGGGGTGCTCGGCGTCGGACTGGTCGCGTTCGCGGTTGCGCGGCGGGAATTCAGGACCCTCGACAATCTCATGGGCGGGATCGTGGTCGGTCTGGTGATCGTCGCGGGTTGGTATCTCTCCGGACATCTGGGCCACCTTGCCGAGGATCCGAACACGCTGGAGGAGAAATTCTTCGCCACCAACACCGGCCGGATGGAGTCGATGAGCTTCGTTTCCCCCCTGGCGTATCTGCTCGAGCTGCTGCTGCTCTGGAGCGACAAGAGCCGGGTCATGACTTTCGGCATCGCGTCCGCGCTGGGCGTGGTGGCCGGCTCGTTTGCCTATGCCTTGGCGACGAGGTCGTTTCGGCTCGAGAGCTTCCGCGACTCCGAGGACCTGATCAATCACCTGATCGGCGGCACCTTGATGGGATTCGGCGGCATTCTCGCCTTGGGCTGCACCATCGGCCAGGGGCTGACCGGCGTCTCGACGCTTGCGCTGGGATCATTTCTGGCCTTGCTTTCGATCATAGCCGGTGCGGCGCTGACCATGAAGATCCAATATTGGCGCATGATGCGCGAAGCCTGAAGTCGCTGCACAGACAGCGAGGCGGTTCAGGCCGCGCCGATTATTCCCCGGTCAGCGTGCGTCTTCCTTGCCGCCCACGGTCAGCGCCAGCGCCGTACGCATGGCTTCGGGCGCGCTCATGATATTCATGAAGCTGTTCGCCCCCATCATGGAAAGGTCGGGGAAGGAAATCGCGATGCGGAAGCGCGCGTACTGCGCATAGACTTTGTTGTCCGAAACCAGGATGTCATAGGGCAGATGCGCGGTGGATTTGACGTCCTTGAAGTCGATCTCGCTCATGATGTACTTGTCGTCCATGTACTTGTTGTCGCCATCGCCCTTCATCGCCACCCCGAACAAGGTCTCCTTCTTGCCGGGGACATCGACGCGATAGACTTTGGTCACGCCCTGTTTGCCCGCGGCGAGCCCAGCCTCGACCGCCTTGAGCGCCTCCTCGTAACTGCCGTAACTGGCCAGTGTATTCGGCTCGTCGAAGTACTCCATGCCGAAGGTGTAGTGGTAACTGCGCAGCTTCGCCGGCGCGAGGCCTTGGGCGCCGAATTCCTCGATCCTGCCGAGCGCCGCCTGCAGCTTCGCCGCGGTACCCTTGAGTTCCCCGGCCATGCGATAGGCATTGGCCAGATAGGGTGGGTTCGTGTAAGAAACCTGGACCTGGTCCTTCACCTTGGTCACCGAAACCCGCATCACCGCACCGAAACCGCCGTGTTCGGATTTGGCGGCGTTGCCAAGCAGTTCTTCGTCGGTGACGCCGATCACGGCCGCGCCCGGATAGGGCGAATAGCTCCCGGCCACGGTGAAGCCCGCCTTGGTCAGCGCCGCCTTGGTGGCCTCCAGCTTCTGCGCCAGGTCGCCCGGGCCCTTGGACGCGAGCACGAACGGCTTTAATACGACGTCCTGCGCAAATGCAAACGTGGCGCTCAGGGCGAGAGTCACTGCGCCCAGAGTTCTGCGAATATTCGACATGATTCTCCTCCCGGTTTCATCGATGCTGTAGTTGGATTGAGGAAAAAAAGGCCGAAGGCGGCGACGCCTTCGGCCCTTGATCGCTTGCGTATTTCCCGGTCGGTATCGCTTACTTCAGCTTCATGCTGTAAGCGATGCCCAGGGAATTCTGATACATCTCGATCTTTTCATTCCCGGCTGGAACGCCAAACGCATTGAACAGACTGGGGCCCTCCACCGAATTTTTGAATGCATGCATGTAGGCCATGGTGAGTTCGGAGTCCTTGTTCAGGCTATAGGTGAACCCCAAGGTCACGTGATCCTGGACCACGCCGGGCGCAATTATATTGAAAGTCACATCGCGGCTCTGGATCGGGTTGTCGGTGTGGTTGTAGCCGGCGCGCAATATCAGGTCCGGCTTGTACTGATACTCGGCGCCGAGCTTGAACACATTCACGCTGTCCCAGCCGAAGCCGCGGCAGGTATCGCAGCCCAGCGAGTTGGGTATGCCGCCAAACGGCGGAAGTCCATCGTTCGCCGTCGTGCTCGGGTTGGCGACGGACTTGATGCCCGAATAATTGATCCTCTGGTAGTCGGCGGCGATGGTCCATTTCGGGTTTGCCTTGACGGCGATACCCAGAGCGAAAGTCTCGGGCATGTCGAAATAGCCCTCGCCGGCGAACAAGTCCTTGTACTTATCGAACTTGTCCATCTTGACCTTGCTGGTGTAGCTCGCGCCCAGAGTCACCATATCCGAGACCTTGCCCATCCAGCCTAGCTTGATCCCGTAACCCCAGCTCGTATCCCTGCCGCGGTTGGTCAGATTGTTGCCGGTTGCATACGGCTGGCCCGCAGAGGGTGCCGAGGTAAACGAATAGAATGCGCTCAAGCCCTCGGCACGGAAGTTCTGGCGCGCCACGAGCAGGGACACGCCCAAGGAATTGTCCTTGTTCACCTTTTTCGCAAAAGTCGGCGCGATGATTAACTGCTCGAGGTTCATGCCCAGCTTTCCGGAACCGCAAAGCAGGTTATACGGGCCTGCCTCCCCGGAGGCTTGATTGAAGCCGCCAGCACCCGTGCCGCAGACGGGACTTGCCGCGGATATCTGCCCTCCGTCGTAGTCAGTATTCATGCCGCCGTTGCCGTAGACGCTGACGCCCACGGACATGTCCCAGCCCAGCATGCGGTTGTAGCCGAACTCCGGGATATAGAACAGATTGCTGCCGCTGTCCGCGCTGCCATCTATGCCTGCTGCGCTGCCGGTACGCTCCGCGCTGCGCCTCGGGCTGAACAAGTCCACTCCCACGTCGAAGCGGCTGCCGGCCCAGACCATGCTGGCAGGGTTATTCGCGCCGCCGAACGAATCGCTGGCCATCGCCGTCGATGCGCCGCCCATGCCTTTCGCCTTCATGCCGTAGCCGTGCGGAAAATATCCGTCCGTTGCCAGCGCCACCGACGGTAGCGCAAACGCGGCGAGCAGCGCCGATGCCAGTGCTGTGCGTTTCATTTCATTCCCCTTTATTTTGTAATTACAACGATCGTTTTCAACGACTCTAAAAATGGTCCCGCCGTTCTGATTCCCCGCAGTCTCTATCAGAGTTTTCCTATACAAACAGCGTGACGTCGGCCTCCTGCGCCTTCGGCAGGAACGACGTTGCGCCGCAGTATTCCTTCACCTCCGGGATGAAATCCTCAGGAGTGAAACCGAACAGGTCGACCGTCATCTGACAACCGATCATCTCCACGCCGGCCTCCAGGCACAGCGAGCGCAATTCGTCGACACTGGCCACGCCCTTGTTGCTCATCGTCTGACGCATCAAGGTGGTGGCGAAGGATTCGAATCCGGGGATTCCGGCCTGAACCAGATTTGGAATGTTCCAGTTGATGCCTTTGAACCAGTCGGGGCCGAAAGGCATTTTCATGGGCATGCCCGGATTGCCCAGCGGGCTGATCTTGAGGTCCGAGATATCCTTCTTGAGCAGCTGCAGGCCATAGAATGTAAAGAAAATCGACACGTTCCAGCCCAGCGCGGCCGCGGTCGATGCCAGGATGAAAGGCGGATAGGCCCAGTCCAGGGTGCCCTTGGTGGCGATGATGGTCATCGAAGGCGTTTTGTTCGCCTTAATTTCCGCCAGCTTTTCTTCTATTTTCTGCGGCAGGATTTCGTCCAGCCGTTGGCGGACGATTTGCTCGATCAGTGCAACATCAGGGGTAGCACCCATTTTCTTCCTCCAGTTTTAGTCCCTTATTGGCGTCCCACCGTACCACGCCAGAATCTTCTTCTAATTTGTGACAATCATGCACGAACACCCGTGCCTTGTTCCATCCGAATTATCTTATTGCACAATAGCTTCGCCTGATGCCCCCGCGATCACCGCGCCTGGGCACCTAACGACGCCCTGCCAACCACGGCCGCGCAGCTTACTTTCGTTTCAGAAAGAAGGTGTATTCGTTGCTGGCTTCGGCCTGCGACAGCAGTTCGTTGCCGGTCTGCTTGCAGAAGGCCTGAAAATCCTTGATCGAGCCCAGGTCTGTCGAAACGATGCGCAGCACCTGACCGCTTTGCATTTCGGTCAGGGCTTTTTTAGCCCGCAGTATGGGCAGCGGACAGTTCAAGCCACGCGCATCCAAATCCTTATCAAAATTCATGATAGCTCCCTTGAAGTGGTAGGTGGGTGGTACCGTCACTTGCCATTGTAACCAAGCCGGCCGCATCCGGCACGGTGCACGCCGAGCCGGGCACATGGCGGCCTCCGACCGGCTTGCCGCGCCCGGGACGCGTGCCCGCCCGCCTTTCGCGTGCAGCCAGCCGTGGTAGTATTTCTCTGACACAAGACAATAGCGCCGATGAACCGCGACTCCGGCGCAAGCGGAGCAATCCATGAATCAGCCGGGCATACGCCCCCTGCAAACCGCGGGCCCTGCGCGCGAAGCCGATCTGCAGGCCTTGCGCGCCCTGTCCGAACTCACCACCGTGCTCGCCGAAGGGCACGACCCGGAGAAATTGCTCGAACGCTCGCTCGGTACGATGATCCGGCTTGCCGGAGCCCAGGCCGGCATAGTCCGCGTGGTAACCAGCGACGGCGCCCACATGCGTCTCGTCGCCTCGCAAGGACTTCCCCCCGAAGTCGTCGCGCAAGAGCAGCTCGTGCCCATGGACTGCGGCATTTGTGGCGCGGCGGTGAGCGACGACGCCGTGCGCCAGAGCTTCGAATTGCGGCACTGCGCCGCGCACACTGGCTCGGATTACTTCAATCGGCTCGGTGCCACGCTGGTGGTGCCGTTGAGCCACATCGGCCGCGTGCTGGGCGCATACGCGCTGTTCTTCGCCGAAAAGCGCGATACGCCGGAGGAGCTCGGCCTGCTGTTTCGCTCCATCAGCGAGCACCTGGGCATGGCCCTGGAAAATGCGCGTCTGCTGCGCGAGAACATGCGCATGACACTCATGAGCGAGCGCCAGCTGATCGCGAATGAAGTGCACGATTCGCTCGCCCAGACCATGGCCTACATGAAAATTCGGCTGGCCATGATGCAGGAAGCGCTGGATGCAAGCGAACAGCCCCGCGCGCTCAAGCACGCCGGCGAGGTGCAGCAGGCGCTCGATGGGGCGTACTCCGACCTGAGGGAGCTTTTGTCGCAGTTCCGCAACCGCATGGATCCGCTTGGATTGGTGCACGCGCTGCAGGAACTAAAAACGAAATTCCACGACCGCACCGGCATCGAGCTCGCATTCGACGACCGCACGACCGACCTCGACTTGAGCGTGGAAGAGGAAGGCCAGGTGTTCCATATCATGCAGGAAGCGCTCGCCAACGTGGCGCGGCACTCCGGCGCCAAGCACGCGCGCCTTATCCTGGAGCTCGTCGGTGGCGAGTACCGGTTTTCTGTCGAGGATGACGGACTCGGCTTCTATGCATTCGGCCAGCGCCTTGGCGGCGCAGAGCAGCATTCGCACCTGCGCCATCACCTCGGCGTCAACATCATGCGCGAGCGCGCGCAGCGCCTGAACGGTGCGATCGAAATCGTCAACCTGCCCGAGGGTGGGGCACGCGTCAGACTGGTGTTTCCGGCGCAGCGCGGAGCGGCGGCATGAGCAGGGAGCAGGGGACGCCGAAGGGCGGAAGAGGGGCCCCGGCGCAAGCCGGGGATCTGACCCCGGAAGCGGCCATGGGCGGCCGGCGCCCCAGTGCGTCCGAATTCGGGTCGCATCCCCATCTGGCAGATGGGGCCCCTGCTCCGCCTCATCGGCCGCCCCGCGCAGCGGGGATGCGACCGGCCGCGATTGCCGCCGGCTGCCGACAGCGCCGCTGGTGTCGTTATGATGGCCGGTCGGAGGCAGCGGCATGAAACCAATACGCGTCATGCTGGTCGACGACCATACGCTGTTCCGCAAGGGTCTGGCGGAGCTGCTGCATGGGCGCAACGACATCGAGGTGGTGGCGGCCACTGCCGGCGCCACCGAAGCCGCGCGCCTGATGCAGGAGACGAAGCCGGACGTGCTGCTGCTCGATCTCAACCTGCCGCCGCACGGTGGACTCGCGCTGCTGCGCACGCTGCAGGATTACGGCTGGAGCGGCCCGACGCTGATCCTGACGGTTTCGGATTCCGAAGACGATCTCGCCAACGCGCTGCACGCCGGCGCCCGCGGCTACCTGCTGAAGGACATGGAACCCGAGGACGTCACCGATGCGATCCTGCGCGCCGTGCGCGGCGAAACCGTTGTGGCCCCGGCCATGACCATGAAGCTGGTGGACCTGCTGCAACCTGGGCGGCAAAGCAAGACACGCGAGAATCTGCTGGGGCAACTCACCGATCGCGAGCGCGAGATCCTCGATCACCTGGCGCAGGGGCTGTCGAACAAGGCGATCGCGCGCGCTCTGGACATCAGCTACGACACCGTCAAGCTGCACGTGCGCCACATCCTGTCGAAGCTCAACTTTACCTCGCGTGTCGAGGCCGCCGTGTTCGCGGTGGAGCAGAGAACCGGCCCACAGGGTTCTTCCGAGCCGCGAAAATCCTAGGCTGCGCGTTCGTCCGCGCCTGCTTTTGCCGCATCCGCCTCATACCACGCGAGCTGCGCGTGCAGACGCACCACTTCTCCGATGATGATCAGCGTCGGCGGCGCGAGCCTTGCGGCCTGCGCCAGTTGCGGCAGCGTAGCTAAGGTCCCCACCACCGTGCGCTGGCTATCCGTGGTGCCGTGCTGCACGATCGCCGCCGGTGTGGTTTCGGGCAGGCCATGGGCGGCCAGTTCGCGACACAGGGTGGGCAGGCCGAGCAGGCCCATGTACACCACCAGAGTGCGCCCGGGGCGGACAAGCGAATCCCAGTCGAGGTCGACGCTGCCGTCCTTGAGGTGGCCGGCGACGAACAGGCATGAATTGGCGTAATCGCGATGGGTGAGCGGGATGCCGGCGTAGGCCGCAATACCGCAGGCGGCGGTGATTCCGGGCACCACCTCGAAGGGGATGCCGGCTTCGGCCAGCGCTTCCACTTCTTCGCCGCCGCGGCCGAATACGAAGGGGTCGCCGCCCTTCAGCCTAAGCACGCGTTTTCCCTGGCGTGCGAGCCGCACTAAAAGCTGGTTCAGCTCAGGCTGGCTGAGGGTATGGTTGCCGCGCTCTTTCCCGGCATAGATGCGCTGCGCGTCGCGGCGGCCCAACTCGAGGATAGGATCGGAAACGAGGTGGTCGTGGACGATGACCTCGGCCTCAGCCAGCAGCCTTGCCGCACGCAGCGTCAGCAACTCCGGATCGCCGGGTCCCGCGCCGACCAGATAGACCGTACCTGCGCGCATGGCCCGCGCACTCGATGCATTTTCGTCGGGTGGTTGAAATGCGTGACTCATAGGCGAATTGTTGCACACTCGTGAAATTGCGTGGCCTTCAACAGCGTCTGATCTGGAAGATACAAAAGGGAATACTCCATTTCTTGGCGGCGCCTTCGGGCTCATGCGTGCATCAATGCGCCGCGGCCAGGGCCGGCGCTCGCGCGCCTCGCCCCGCTCGATCACGCACGAAGCCGACGAAACGCCCCGCCCAGTCGTAGTTGCCGGCACTGCGCAAGTGCGAATAGTTGGCCAGGAGGTTATTGACCACGATGCCGTCGTACTTTCCGTCGGTGCCGTGACCGCGCGTCACGCGGTAGGCGAAAAGCGTGTCCGCAGGCAGTCCTTCGATGCTGGAGTAGTGGAACTCGTGCGCCGGGACTTCTGCGCGCTCATCGCCGCGAACCGGCCAGGGGTGCGCCTCGGTGGGGGCGAGCTTGACGTAGCCGCGGCCGACCGGCCGCTCGTGCAACACCACGTCGCCAGCAATCGCGCCCACCATGCGGCGCGTCTCGCCGCGCCAGCTGAGCGAGCGCGCGAGGTACATGAGTCCGCCGCATTCGGCGTATGCGGGCATGCCCGCCCCGATCGCCGCGAGGATCTCACCGCGCAACGCGGCATTCGCCTCCAGTTCGCGCATGAACATTTCCGGAAAACCGCCGCCAATGAAAAGGCCGTCGACCCGCGGCAGGTGCGCGTCGCATAGCGTGTCGAAAAACACCAGCTCGGCGCCTGCGCGCTCCAGCGCCTCCAGGTCGTCCGGATAGTAGAAGCCGAACGCCCGGTCGCGCGCGATGCCAACGCGCACGCAGCGTCGAGCCGGCGGCAACGGTGGAACTGCCCCCAAAGGCGCGTGGCTGACCGTCGCCGCAAGCAACCGCTCGAGATCCACCTGCCTCGAGACTGCCCCAGCAAGCAGCGCGATGCGCGTGCGCGCCGCGCCATCTTCGTTGGCAGGCACGAGGCCAATGTGGCGCTCGGCAATGGCAAGGCGCGGATCCTCGTGCACGGCGCCCAGCACCGGCAGGTCGGTGTAATGCTCGATTGCCGCGCGCAGCTTGGCTTCATGGCGCGCGCCACCCACCCTGGAAAGAATCACGCCGGCGAAGCGGATCGAACGGTCGAATGCCTGATAGCCGAGGATCAGCGGCGCGATGCCGCGGGTCATGCCTCGCGCATCGAGCACCAACACCACCGGCAGGTCGAGCAGCTGCGCCAACGCCGCGTTACTGTTCCTGCCCTGCAGGTCGAGGCCGTCGTACAAGCCATTATTTCCCTCGACCAGACACACATCGGCCCCGGCGCCATGGCGCGCAAACTCGATCCGCAATTGTTCGGGCGTGGAAAGATTGAAATCCAGGTTGCGGCAGGCGCGGCCAGTCGCGGCCGAATGCCACATCGGATCGATGTAATCCGGCCCCTTCTTGAACGTCTGCACCGCGAGCCCGCGCCGCGACAATTCTGCCGCCAGACCGACGCTGACACTGGTCTTGCCCGAAGACTTGCGCGCTGCGGAAATGAGAAATCGGTGCATGCGTCACACCACCCTCGGCAGGCGCCGCGGCCTCAGGCCTGCGGTCCGGCCGCCGGGTCCAGGCGCTCGGGCAAGAACGCCAGCGCCCGCAGCGCGACGGCGATGATCGCGGCAGCCAGAGCCACAGCGCCCAGCCCGAGCAGCACTTCCACCAGGCTCGGCGTATACGGATGGATCTCGCCGTCGAAGAAACTGCTCGTTTCGACCAATCCGGGGAACAGGATTTGCGGATACGCCTGCCCGCCGATCAGGGTGACGTACATTTGCGCCAGTCCGCCCAACACCACCAGCCCACAGGCAGCGGCTAGGGCCGCGCGCGACAGTCGCGAGCGCAATAGCAGCGCGAGCGGCGCGATTCCGCCGATCGCAAGTTGGCCCAGCCAGAGCAGCACAGTGTACACACCCCCGTCAAAAAGCATGAACCGCGCGACATCGCGCGAGCGCACAAGCTCGTACTTGGTCCCCAGGAACAGTAGCGCGAAGAAGAGCGAAGCGCCGACGGAAATCCCCAGCCAG
>JACZJU010000090.1 GCA_014860395.1 Burkholderiales bacterium
GTCTGGCCTGAAATCCAGGCTGACGCTTGGTCGTTCCAGGCAGCAGGCCGCGCCAAGATCTCGCCAGAAGCCCTGAACATCCCGAAACCTTGACCGAGTTGATTGACTGCGGCGTGTCCGACCCATCGTCGGACACGCCGATGCCAGAATCAGCCAGGACCAGGGATGGTGGTTAGCACGCGCACTGACCGCTGGTTCTCGGTCCTGCTGACGGCGTTCGCTTTCGCGGTGGTTGTTGAATCCTGGCGCATGCCACGCCTTAGCGAACTCGGCGTTCATCCGATGAGTGCTCCCGGGCTGACGCCGGGATTGCTTGGTCTGGTTCTTCTCTGCCTCGGAATCTCCCTGTTGGTGCGCAGCGTGCGTTCACCACGTTCGAGCGGCGGCGACGACGCAGCCAGTCCGACTGCCGGCTCGACCTGGCGCCGCGCGGCCCTAACTATTGCGCTGTGCCTCGGATACAGCGTGGGCCTGATGGGGCACCTGCCGTTCATGATCGCCACCGGCTTATTCGTCTTCAGCTTTGTCGCGATCTTTTCGTTCGAGTCCTCGCGACCGGTACGCACTCTCGCCGGCGCACTGGCCATGGCGGTAGCGGTAGCCGTCAGCGTCAGCCTGCTCTTCGAGCACGTATTCCTGGTGCGCCTGCCGTGAGGCTGTCTTGGAGGGATTGAGCCAGTTCCTTCTCGCGATCGTCGCCATCGCCACGCCCGGCGGCCTGTTCAACGTCCTCTGGGCCACGCTCTTGGGTATGGCAGTTGGTGCAATGCCTGGTCTGACCGCGACGCTGGGGGTCGCGCTGCTGACCACGTTGACCTTTAGGCTGTCGCCCGGCGACGCAATCCTGATCCTGATCTGCACCTATGTTGGCGCGATCTACGGCGGAAGCCGCACCGCGATCCTGCTCAATATTCCTGGCACGCCAGCAAGTGCGGCCTCGACCTTGGACGGCTTCCCGATGGCTCGCCAAGGCCGCGCCAGTGAGGCGCTGGGCACCGCCACGGTCGGATCCTTTCTCGGCAGCTTGATCGGCATGGTGATGCTGGTGATGATCGCCCCACAACTGGCCGAGGTCGGACTGATGTTCCAGTCCTTCGAGTTTGTCTGGCTGGCGATTTTTGGCGTGGTGATCTCGGGGCGGATCACCGCCATGAACGACCCGATCAAGGGCTGGATCGCGGGCTTCATCGGGCTGCTGCTGGCGCAGGTCGGACAGGAGGGCATCCACGCCTACGCCCGCTTCTCCTATGATTCGACCAACCTCGCCGGCGGACTTGGCCTGCTGCCGGCGCTGGTCGGCGCATTCGGCTTTGCCGAAGTCCTCAGCGTGATGAAGGGACTCAACTACGAGACGGTGCGGGATACCGGCCGCGGGATCATGCCGCCGCTGGGAAATATCCTGCGCCGCTGGCGGACGGTCCTGCGCTCGGGGGTGCTGGGGACAGTGATGGGCATCATCCCGGGAGTCGGCGAGGACATGGGGGCGTGGGTCTCCTACGCCGCTGCGCGCCGCGCCAGTTCCGAGCCGCAAACCTTCGGCACGGGGAATCCGGAAGGCCTGCTCGCGTCCGAGACCGGCAACAACGCGGCCGTGCCCGGAGCGATCATTCCGGTGCTGACCCTGGCGGTCCCGGGCTCCGCCCCGTCGGCCGTGCTGCTGGCGGCGATGTTCATCCATGGCGTGCGGCCCGGGCCGCTGATCATGGTTGAATTCCCGACCTTCGTATTCGAGGTCGCAGCGATGCTGTTCTGGGCGTCGGTCGCGATTCTGGTCCTGGGCCTGGCACTGACCAAGCCGATGCTGTATGTCTTGCGCATCCCCCGCGCGTACCTGATGCCGCTGGTTTTCGTGCTCTGCGTCATCGGCTCGTACGCCATCACCAGCCGGGTCTTCGATATCTGGGTGATGCTGGGATTCGGATTGCTGGGATTCGCGCTCCGCGAGATGGACTATCCCATGGCCCCGTTAGTGCTTGGCATGGTGCTCGGAGACTTGCTGGACAAGAACTTCCGCCGCGCCATGGTGCTCTCTGACGGATCCCTGGAACCGCTGTTCACGCGCCCGATATCGGCCGTCCTCGCGCTACTGACGGTGATCGTCGTACTGTGGGGAATCGCGCCGGTGCGGCGCGCTGCGACGCGCCTTATGGGGAGGAAATGATGAAGCTATCCCTGTGCAATGAGGTCGTGCGCGAACTGAGCTTTCCGCGCCAGTGCGCATTGGCGGCAGCGCTGGGCTATGACGGCCTGGAAATCGCTCCTTTCACGCTGACCGACGATCCCCGCCGACTGACACCGCGCCGGATCGCCGCGGTGCGCGCGGCGCTCGCCGCCGAAGGCCTGGCCTGCTCGAGCCTGCACTGGCTGCTGGTGACACCAACTGGGCTGTCGATCACCTCCCCCGACGCGGCAGTGCGGCGCAGCACGGTTGAGGTCATTAGGCGCCTGTGCGATCTGGCGGCAGAGTTGGGGGCAAGCGTGCTGGTCCACGGCTCACCCGGCCAGCGCCGCCTTCCTGGCGCCCGGCAATCGGCCGCCCGGCAGCGGGCGACCGACTGCTTGAGCGCCGCCGCCGAGGCCGCGCGCGCGGCCGGAGTTACCTACTGCATCGAGCCGCTCGCGGCGCGCGAAACCAATTTCATCAACACTGTCGCCGAGGCCGTCGCGCTAGTGGCTGAAATCGACCAGCCGGCCTTCAAGACCATGATCGACACCTGCGCCGCCGGCACCCAGGAAGGCGATGTGGCGGCCCTGATCGATCGCTGGTTGCCGACCGGGAACATCGCCCACATCCAGGTCAACGATCCCAACCGGCGCGGACCAGGCGAGGGCGACATGGCCTTTGGCCCGGTCGTGGCGGCGCTCTCGCGCCACCACTACCAGGGCTGGGTCGCCGTCGAGCCCTTCATCTACCAACCCGATGGCGTGGCCTGCGCGGCTCGCGCCGCCGGCTACATGCGAGCATTGGAGGAGCACTGATGATCGGGTCGGCGATCAGGTTGAAATTGCTCGAGACGCGCTTTCACGAGCGCGACGTGCGCTTGCGCATGCCGTTTCGCTTTGGCGTAGTGACACTGCGCGAAGCTCCGCAGACCTTCGTAAGCGTGCGGATTCGAACCGAGGACGGACGCGAAGGCTGGGGCATGGCGGCAGAGTTGCTGGCCCCCAAGTGGTTCGACAAATCGCCGCAGCTGAGCAACGAGCAGAACTTCGATCAGTTGCGCCAGGCATTGGCGATTGCGGCGCGCCTGTACGGCGCCGCCGGCGCCTGGCTCAGCGCCTTTGGCCTGCACGCGGCAAGCGCGCAAACCCACGTTCGCGCCTGCGAACTGGCCGAGCTGCCGCCGCTGGTGGCCGGTTTCGGCACAGCGCTACTCGACCGCGCAGTCCTCGATGCCCTGTTGCGGCTGATGGGCACGAGCGTCTTTGCGGCGGCGCGCGCCAATCTTTTTGGCCTGACGGCCGCGACCACTGCCGACCTGAAGGGTTTCGATTTCGACGCGTTCCTCGCCACGCTGGCACCGGCGCCAC
>JACZJU010000091.1 GCA_014860395.1 Burkholderiales bacterium
TTGTTGCTCAGATTCAGCGCCATATACAACACCGGCCCTGATGCGTTATCTTCGGTCCTATCGGCTGCCGCGTTCATCTTCGGGTCTCCTTCTTTGGTTGAGAAAGCCACCGGAGGTTAGCCCACGCGGCCCGACATAGAATCTCTGGCTTCGCAGGACGGCAAGGCCAATCAAACTTAACCAGGAGACGGACAGATGGCAAAAGCAATTCGGTACCACAAGCAGGGCGGTCCAGAGGTTTTGCAGTTAGATGACGTGGAGGTTGGCGATCCGGCGCAGGGGCAGGTGCGTATCCGGCATACGGCAATAGGGGTCAATTTCCTCGATACCTACCAGCGCTCCGGGCTATACCCGATGAAACTGCCGCAGATCGGGGGCAACGAGGGCGCGGGCGTTGTCGAGGCGGTCGGGCCGGGCGTGACGGATCTGAAAGCGGGCGACCGGGTGACCTACACCGGTCTGGCGGGCTCTTACTGCGAGCAGCGCCTGGTGCCGGCCGATCGCATGGTGAAGCTGCCGCAGGGCATTTCCGACGATCAGGCGGCCTCGATGCTGCTCAAGGGGCTTACGGTCCATTACCTCATTTTTAGCACCTACCAGGTGAAGAAGGGTGACACGGTGCTGTGGCACGCGGCCGCGGGTGGCGTCGGCCTGATTGCCTGCCAGTGGCTGAAAGCGCTCGGCGTCACCACCATCGCGACGGCGGGCTCGCCGGAGAAAATGGCACTCGCCAAGGCGCACGGCGCCGATCACGTGATCAACTACAGTACGGAAAATTTCGTCGAGAAAGTCAAGGCGATCACCGGCGGCAAGGGCGTACCGGTGGTGTACGACGGTGTCGGCAAGACGACCTGGGAAGGATCGCTCGATTGCCTGCGTCCGCGCGGGCTGATGGTGACCTTCGGCAACGCCTCGGGCCCGGTGGCGCCGGTGAACCTGGGAATACTCTCGGCCAAGGGCTCGCTCTATGTCACGCGCCCGACGCTCGGCACGTACATCGCCACCCGTGCCGAACTCCTCGAGCGTTCAAACGCGCTGTTCGACGTGGTGCTTTCCGGCAAGGTGAAGATCGAGACCACGGCCCGCTACAAGCTCGCCGATGCCGCGCAGGCGCACCGCGACCTGGAATCGCGCAAAACGACCGGCTCGGTGATTCTGCAGCCCTAGACTAGGGGAGCGTTCGAAGACGCCGCCTGCGGGCGGCGTTCTTAACCAATAATGCCGTTCGAAAACCCGGCGATTTGCTGCAAGAAAGTGGCGGCAATGAACACAACTAGTTTATGCGCAGTCCGGGACGCGACTCAGGGGCATCCGACCTACGCTGGCAGGCAGTTCTTGGGTTGCCCGGCGGACTGAATTTCCTATCGCTAGACGAAGCCACCCTGTTGTGTGTCTCTGCCCAATTGAAGAGACCCAACCCTGGTCCGACAAACGCCCATCACTCCAAGGAATATTCAATGAAGCACTTATTGTCCCTCGAGGGAAAAAATGCGTTGGTCACTGGGGCGTCAAGCGGCCTCGGTGAAAACTTTGCCAAGACCCTGGCCCGCCATGGGGCGAAAGTAGTGGTTTCAGCGCGCCGAATCGACCGGCTCGAAGAGGTCGTTGCAGCCATTAAATCAACGGGCGGTGAGGCCACCGCTATTGCTATGGACGTGACCGATGCCAAAAGTATTAAAAGCGGCTTTAAGGCCGCCGAAGCAGCCTTTGGCCCAATGGACATTGTTGTTGCCAATGCCGGGGTTGGCCCCCGTGGCACTTCCCTTGAAATGACCCCGGACGACTGGACCAGTGTTATCGACGCCAACCTCAACGGCGTCTGGTACACCCTGCAAGAAGCCGCAGGGCGCATGATCGCAACCAAGGTGAAAGGCAGCATCGTCACCACTGCCTCAATCATGGCCCTGCGCGGTCGAGCCGGCGCACCTGCCTATGCGGCGTCAAAAGCCGCCGTCGCGCATCTCACCAAAGTCGCAGCATTGGAGTTCGCCGCTTACGGTATTCGGGTGAACGCCTTGGCTCCCGGTTATTTCGAGACCGACCTCAACCGCGCACTCCTGCATTCGGAAAAAGGCAAAGCTCTCGTCGAAGGAATCCCTATGAAGCGCGTCGGGCAATACCCTGAATTGGATGGCGCTCTGCTTCTGCTGGCGTCCGACGCTGGGTCGTTTATGACCGGTACCGTTATTCCGGTCGACGGTGGTCATCTGGTGAATTCCCTGTAATAGAAACCTGTGTGAGTGTCCGCTCCAGGAAGTCACGGGTTCACACTTTCGACCCTGCGCCGCCACCGGCAAGGATAGAAAACGGACATCAAGAGAAGAAATAGCGAATCAATTCGGCCACAAAGTCCAATGGGTACGCTGGTGTGCCGGCTGTACGAGTTCAGGATCGTGGCCGGGAGCCACCGGCGCTAATAAAGTATGGCCATCAGCCGCTCGAGCGCCGAGCGACGCTCCGGCGGCGTGGTTGCGAGCATGTCCTCGCGCTGCAGGATCGACAGCAGCTTGCGCGGCGCGACGTCCTTGTAGCCGACGATCTCCACGTGGCCGGCCTCGACTTCCACGTTGACGAGCTGCGGATAGCGGTCCACCACCGGCTGGTATTGTTCCGCCAGGCTGAAGATGTGGTCGCTCTCGAGACAGTATCCGTCCTTGGTCCGGCGCCGGCAGGTGTCGCGCTCGTCCGTCACGACCTTGAGATAGCGCTGCACCGAGGGCAGCAACGGGCCGGGTCGGCGAATGAAATCGGAGTACGGCGTGATCTCGCTCCAGTTGTCCCCGGTGATCAGCCAGCACATTCCCGGCAGCACACCCAGGCTCAGCCACTGCAGCGGTGTGATGCCGCAGGTGCTCGATGCCGCGATGCCGGAGATCGGCGCCGATATGGTGGCGAGCCTGATCGTGGCGTCGGCGTTGCGCCACTCGCCGCGGCGCTCGAGCTCCAGCGCCTTGCGCGCCACCAGGCCGCCCATGCTGTGCCCGATGACCGTCAGGTGATGGTCGCGCAGGCGGCTGGCGAGCGCGTCCAGCGCGCCGATCAATTGGCCGGAGCTGACCAGGAGGCTGTCGCGATCGTCGTAGCTGAAGCACACCGACTGCTGGCCGTGAAACGCATAGAGCTGCGCGAGCGCGCGGAAACGGCCGGCCGAGCCGTTGCAGCCGTGTACCAGCACCGTAACCGGGTAGTTCGAATTGAACCGCAGCGTGCGATCGGGCGAATCGGTGCACGGGCCCAGATGTGGGATGCTCACAGCGAGGTCCGGGGCCGGCAGGCGACCGGGCTCGAGCGGTTGCGGGTCGGGCTCGTACCGAATCGCGGTGCATCCGGCCGACAGGGCCAACGCCGCGGCCAGGAAAAAGTGGATCGACTTGCGCACGGCCGGATTCTTCCAATTCGGCCACGAAGTCCGACGGGTCCGCTGGCGTACCGCAATCGCGTGCGTGAACTCGCCCAAATCTTCGCGCAACATTTTGATTAGGTCAATCTTTCTGCATTACGCACCGCCGGTGGGGGTGCTCGGAGGGAGTTTAGCGGCAAATTGCTGGGCAATCAATTTCAGCCGCCGCAGCCGGGCGAGGGTGGCGCTTTCCGGTGGGCGCGCGCGTCCTCCGGCAGCCAGTCAATGTCCGCAATGGAGCAGGAGCGCAAGTGTCTGGAGATGGCCGATAAGGGCCGGAAACGCGCCTCCGCTCATGCACAAACTAGGGATTTGTCCGGTCAGGAAGGGACATTTGAGGGCGCGCGTTCCCCGTGCGCGCTTCCTCACTTGCGCCGGATCAGTCGGCCTGCCCTTTCAAAGTAGGACTTACCCGTTCAGGAACAGGCAGCGAACACCAGGGCGCATCAGTAGTTCAGCACGTTCTTTGCTTCCATGCATTCCTTGATGAACGTCGCTGCGCTGACGACGGAAGCGCCTTCAAGGAAATCCTTCTTGGGATCGAGATTGCGCGTCGCCACGCATGGGCCGCACACGAGGAATTCCCCGCCGGCCTCGCGGTACGCAAGCACAAGATCCTTGAGCGGAGGAAAGTTTGGCGCAGCGATGCGCTCGGCCACGCCGATGGCAGGAAGAGTTACGCCGTTTGCCTGAAAACCCAAGACGACCACGACATCCATAGCCTGGGCAGCAGTGGCCATGACGAACGGGATCGTTGCGCGCTCGGGGTCTTCGGCGCCGTGCGTGCACAGGATGAAGAGCTTTTCCGCCATTTCGATACTCCTTATTGAAATCGTTGAATTGGGGTCCTCCCGCTTTATATCAGGAGGCTGACGCGGTGCCGGTGACTTTAGTCACAAACCGTTTGCTCACCCGAACGCGTGCCAGGCAACGCCGGTTTCAGCAGGCGGTGACCGTGGTTCGTGGAGGGTATGCCTTGCGTGCAGATAGCGTCGCCGGCCGGAAGCGGCCACTAGGGGACAATCGCAGTCTCGTCTCCGATACTCTATACAGGGAGTAAGCTGGCGTTATGCTTGATTTGCTTACACTCACCGCGATCGCCGGAACGTTTTTGCTCGCGGGAGCAGTGAAGGGCGTCATCGGACTCGGCCTGCCGACTGTAAGTTTGGGTTTGCTGACAGCGGCGCTCGATTTGCCGACTGCCATGGCGCTCTTGATTGTCCCTTCGCTGGTCACGAACCTCTGGCAAGCCGTGGTTGGCGGTAATGGACGCGCCATTTTCCTACGAATATGGCCGTTTCTTTTGATGGCAACGGCGACTGTCTGGCTTGGCGCGACTGCCCTAACCCGCGTGGACCTGTCGCTCCTCTCAGGGCTACTGGGTGTGCTTCTGGTGGCTTACGCTGCACTAAATCTCGCGGGGATTCGCATCGAGATCTCCACGCAACGGGAGATCTGGGCCGGGCCGCTTTTTGGGATCGCCAACGGCGTCCTTACCGGGATGACCGGCTCCTTCATGGTGCCCGGTGTTATGTTTTTGCAGGCAATCGGGCTCTCGCGCGACCGACTGGTTCAGGCTATGGGGATGTTGTTCACTGCGTCCACGGTTGCGCTTGCCGTGGCGCTCCACGGCAACAGCCTTTTGACCACTCAGCTCAGCCTTGTTTCCCTCGCCGCCGTGATACCTGCCGCAGTCGGCATGGTCACTGGCCAACGCATGCGGCGAAGGCTTTCAGAAGACCGGTTTCGCCAACTCTTCTTCTTGGCAATTCTCGTGCTTGGTGCCTACATCATCGCGAAAGCGGTACTTGGCGCTTGGTAGCGGACAGCATTTCTCGATGCCCGCTTTGGGTCGTGAAACGCCTGTGTGAAAAAATAGACCTGTCGCTTTTCCCGCTTTTTCTTTTCAAACATCCGGCCCGAGGCCGCCCGGCATGCGTCAGGGCTCGCAAACGTTACCGGCACTTCCGGCTTCGCAATCAGCGCTTCCTGAGACAAGTCCGCGCAATCGCCAGAGTCGACTTCATATACTATTTGTACCCTGCAATTGCGACGGCAATCGGTTTTTCAGAGAGGTTACCTGGTGGCACTGTTTGACGCAGAAACATCGATTACCCGCGTTGACGAAGGCGTTTGGGAAACTCGGCTTTCCGCCAACTGGAACATTGGAACCAACAGTAACGGCGGGTACGCGATGGCCCCCGTGCTTCGGGCCCTGCGGGAGCTCACCGGTCAACCGGATCCGATTTCGGTGACGACGCACTATCTTCGCCCCGTTCAAGGTGGCGGCGTCGGCCGCATCGAAGCCGCATTGATTCGATCGGGCCGGACGATGGCCACGGCGCGCGGCACGCTGTCTCAGGACGGCAGGGAGCGGCTGGTCGTAATCGCCGCATTTGGTGACGTCGAAGCAGAGGTTGGCATCGGTCCGGAGATGGGGCCAACGCCAC
>JACZJU010000092.1 GCA_014860395.1 Burkholderiales bacterium
GCGAGCGCACGATGTTCACCAGGCTGACCCCGTCGGCTATGCATATCTTGTTGAGCATCTGGCCCAGGTTGGACGCCGCCGCAGTGTGTACCAAAGCCTTGTGGCCTTCGAGCCGCATGGTTTCCACCATGCCTTGCGACGTGAGCGGGTTGACGAAGCAGGAGGCGCCCTCGGCCGCGGTCGTGCCTGCCGGAAGCACCAGACATTGCTTGACCTTCGCGCTGCGGTACTGGGCGTACATGGCGCCGCCGACGATGGCCACCATCTTTCCGAGCAGCGCTTGCGCCTCGTCGGACGCGCCGGCGTCCACCACCACGCCCGCCCCCTCGTTGCCGACGGGCATGGATTGCTCAAGGCGGCCGGCCATCCCCTGCATCAGGGCATCGGGAATGCTCGCCGTAATCACCGGCAGCGCGGCCGAGCCGGAGCGCCGTGCCGTGCTCATGTCGGCTGCGCCAAAGAGCAGCCCCAGATCGGAGGGGTTGATCGGGGCGCCTTCGATGCGGACTACGACCTCGTCGGCTTGCGGGACCGGCATCGGGACGCTGACCAGCGAAAGCTCCAGCTCGCCGCTTTTTTTAACCAAGGAACGAAGCTGTAGCCCCGTTTTTTCCGTAGCAGAATTCATATTCACTGTCTCCTTGAAGAGGCTGCAGAGTATAGGGAACAAAAGGCGTCAGAGATCGTTACGTGCCACGATGAGCATAGAAAGATTGGGTCCCAAAAATAGCGGGGGTGAGTCGATCAAGATTAAGAAATCGTCTCGCCCCCCTTTTGTTCGCATGAGCGTCTGCGTGGCGGCAGGCGCGCCGGGCCGCTGGGCGCCCGCGCTAATGCCCCGCGCGCGTCAGGAAAGGCCGCAGCTCGCGCACGTCGGTCAGGCTTTCGAGCGCGTTCACCCGCCGGATGACTGCCTCGGTTTGCGCGGCGCCCAGCACCGGCGCCATCAGCAGCCGCGCTTTTGCGTTCACGCTCTCCGTGTCCATCGGATTTTCCTTGGTGCCCGGGGCGTGTGGCGTAAAGTGGCTGACGCTGCGGCCATCTTTCAGCGTCACTTCCACTAGGCCACTGCGCGGCGCTGCGCGATCCATTAGTTTCTCATCGGCGACCAGCTCCACGCGCGCCTTCGCGGCGCGCACCTTCGGGTCCGCCATGCGCTCGTAGGAATGGCTGTCCTCGAACGAAACGGTGCCGCTCACCAGCGCCACCGCGATGATGTGCTGGCAGTTGACGTCCGGCATGGAGCGGTCGTTGACGATGCGCGCGCCGTCCGCCGGGAGTTTGACGACGATACGCTCGACGTTGTCCGCGTTCAGCCCGTGCTCGCGCTGTAGCGTCAGGAACGCGTCCAACGGCGCCTGGATCGGATAGCCCACGGAGTAAGGCTTGATGGCGGTTTCGGTGACGAAATAGCGGCTACCCAGCCCCGCCACCATTTCTTCCGGCCTCGGGTCGGCGGACAGGGCGATGAGCGCATTATGCTCGCCGTCGAGCACGTCCCATACGCCGCTGAACCCCATTTGCGCCATGATGGCCGCGGTCACGCCGTTGCGGGCGCCCATGCCGGAGAAGTCGAATGCCTTTTCGACGTGCTCGGCATCGCGCACCCAGCTCCAAATGCCCGACACCTGCTGCGCCGCGTAGGAAAGCGCGTGGCGCATTCCCTTTTCATCCAGCCGCGCCAAGGCGGCCGCCGCGCCCACGCTGCCCATGGTGGAACTGGTGCCTTCGGCGCTGCGGTGACCCGCGCGCACCTGGTCGGCGCCGAGCGCCAGCAGAAAGCGGCAGCACAGGTCGTAGCCCAGCGTCACCGCGTTGAGCAGCTCCGTTCCCGAACTGCCCTCGCGCTCGGCCATCGCCAGGGCGGCCGGCACGACCGAGCAGCCGGGATGGGCTTTGGTCGCCGGATGGAAATCATCGGTCTCGTCGGCGTGGGCGAACATGGCGTTGGCCAGCGCGGCGTTTATCGCCGAGGTCCTGATATCGGTGGCGACGACGCTTGCTTCGGCGATTCCACCCTGCGAGCGCGTGTACTTGATCGCCATTTCGCCGGGCTTGAGCTGCGCGCCCGACACCATCGCGGCCAGCGAATCCAGGATGCGATGCCTGGCTTCGCGCGCCACTTCCGGCGCGAGGGTCCGCTGCCGCGCCTCTGCCATGTATTTCGCCAAGCGCCCGGTAATATCGGTTGAAGACATCCAAGCTCTCCTTCAATTTATCTGTTGAGCGGCGGTCCGCCAAGGAAAGCGATTGTGGCACAGCGCTTGCGACCTGTCCGCTCGCGGAAGCGCGCTGCGGACGTCCGCGCTCCAGACGGCGTCACAGACGAATTCCTTTTCACGTTCATCCACACTGTGTTCCAGCCGGATAGTCGCCCGACAAGAGAGGCAACTGGCTGTGCGCCGTCAACCCGCTTTGTCAGTCGCCTGAATCTGCGCATGGGCGCGGTCGAATTCCCAGACCGCTTCAAAGCCCATCAGCTTGCTGAACGCTTCGAATTCGTACAGCTCGCCCGCGATCGCCTTGGACGATCCGTCTTTGCGCAGCGCACCGTATGCGCGCTCGAGGGCGTAGCCCGCGGCCAGAAAAGCCGTTCCGGGAAAGATCGCTATCTTGAAACCCATTTGCGTCAGCTCCTCCCGGCCGAGCAGAGGCGTGCGCCCGCCTTCGACGTTATTGATCAGGACCGGCTTGTCGAAGTGCTTGGCGATCCTTGCCATTTCTTCCGGGGTTTCCGGGGACTCGACAAACAGGATGTCCGCGCCCGCGCGCTCGTAGGCCTCCATCCGGCGCAACGCCTCGTCCAGGCCCAGGGTAGTGCGCGCATCGGTGCGCGCGACGATCAGGAAGTCCGGACTGGTGCGCGCTTCGCAGGCCACGCGTATTTTGTTTGCCATGTCCTGCATCGCAATGACACGGCGTCCGGGCGTATGCCCGCACTTCTTGGGGAATTCCTGGTCTTCGAGCTGTATGCCCGCGACCCCGCCCGCTTCGTAGCCCCTGACCGTATGCGCGACGTTCAGAAGCCCGCCGTAGCCCGTGTCCGCATCGGCGATCAAAGGCGTGTTCGTCCCCTGCGCAAACGCGCTCGCCCGGTTGGCCATGTCGGTGTAGCTCGCCAGGCCGGCATCGGGCAGGCCCAGATACGAGGCCACCGCGCCGTAGCCCGTCATGTAAAGGGCGTCGAAACCCATGCGGTCGGCAATGCGCGCCGAAATCATGTCGAAAACGCCGGGCGCCACGATCAAACCCGGCGCGGAGAGTCTTTGCCGCAATTGCTTGCGCTTTGTTTCGGCTGCGATGCTAGTGTTCATTTCGGTCCTGTCGGCTGAGAAGTCCAGCGTCGATTCTACGTTCGTGTCGGTCGCCTTGTCCCAGTCACCCTGGCCTGATCATCGCTGGCAAGACGGGCTTTTCGCTTGTTATCCTGGAATTTGCCGCCGAGCGGACTAAGCTAAGAGAGCCGCATCAGCGGCTATCGCACAAGGAGGGTTGCCATGACCATCCAACACCTGCCCACAGTCCGGGAATTCATGGACAAGTACGTTGAGACCTTAGCGCCTGAGACCGACATCTGGGACGCCGTCGATTTCCTGCTGGAGAAGCGGGTCACCGGCGCGCTGGTCGCCGACGGCAAGGGCAAGCTCGTAGGCATTCTGACCGAGTCCGATTGCCTCAAGCTGCTCACGCTGGGCGGCCCCGATCACAAGGCGCCGAAGGGGAAAGTAAGGGATTTCATGACTTCGGCGGTGGAGACCGTAGCGCCGACCATGGACATCTATTACGTCGCCGGGCTGTTCCTGAACAAGAATTTCCGCCGCCTGCCGGTGGTGGAAAACGGGCGCATCGTCGGCGCCATCACCCAGTTCGACATTTTGCGCGGGGTGCAGCGCG